>JAEDDO010000053.1 GCA_016298055.1 Frisingicoccus sp. | reverse complement strand
TATGGCAGGCGTTTACATAGCGTCGGCGGTGTGGATCTTTTTTCGAAGATGGCGGTATATACAGATGCACAGGCGGGTGAGCATATTTACATGTCTTCTCGTAGTTATCGGGGTGACCTCCTATCAGATGGTGGTTCCGGATGCACTTGTGACCAGCGTGGGAACGATGATGATCATTTTAGGAACGTATATGAATCAGGAAGACCCTGCCATGAGAGAATTAAGCCGGTATCATGAAGAGATGGTTATGGGATTTGCCACTCTTATTGAAAACCGGGATGATAATACAGGCGGGCACGTTAAACGGACGACCCGGTATGCAGCACTTCTGGCGGAGGAAATTCAGCGAAGAGGATATTACAGAGATATACTTACAAAGGATTACATACACAATCTGCTCTTGGCGGCACCGATGCATGATGTGGGAAAAATTGCCATACCGGATGCCATTCTTCAGAAGCCGGGGAAACTGACCGATGAGGAATTTGACATAATGAAACAGCATACGGTCAGGGGCGGCTATGCCGTTGGATCAATGTTTTGATATTATCCGGGATGGCAGCGGCAGAGATTTTGAACCGATTCTGGCAGAAGCATTTTTAGACATGCGTGAAAAAGTGGTAAATATTTTTGTCGATAACAAAAGATAAAAGGTTTCAGGGGGAGGAACATGAAAGAGAAAAATATATTACAAAAAACGATAGAGAATCTGTCGGATGAAAAAGATCTTCGAAGAGTTGACAAAACATTAAAAATGATGGCCGAAAATTGTAAGACGGAGGAAGAACGTCGTCGGATCAATCAGGCACGCAAATCGCTTCGAAAGCATAAGATGAAACTTCGGCGGCGTCTGGTGGCGGCGATATGCCTTGCCTGCGTTCTGGTTGTCTTTTTAGTGATCAGCATGGGTGTTTATGCTGCAGGCAGATTTATTAAAAAGGATTCAAAAGAAAAAACGGTTCCGAACACAAAAAGTACGGTGGTAGAGAGTGAAACTGTGGCCCTTCTGGACGAACCGGTGGAAATTCTTCTGAGTTTTACAGGAGACTGCATTCTTGGAACAGATGAAAATTTTTATTATGATACCAGTTTTAATGCCTATTATGAAAACTATGGCAGTGCCTACTTTTTTCAGAATGTAAAAGATGTTTTTGAGAAAGATGATCTGACGATCATTAATATGGAAGGAACACTGACAGATCTGACAACGCGAAAGGACAAACAATTTGCCTTTAAGGGAGATCCGGAATATGTGAAGGTGCTGACAAATGGGTCCGTCGAGGCGGCGAATATGGCCAATAACCACAGCTATGATTACGGTGAAGAAAGTTTTAAAGATACAGTCAATATTCTGGAAAAAAATAAAATACGTACTTTTGGAGACGATGAGACGGTGATTATTCCGGTCAAAGGTGTGAATGTGGGAATTTTTGGAATATATGAGCTGGATGATCATGAAGAACGTATTCCCCAGGTGAAATCGGACATTGCCAAATTAAAAAAAGACGGGGCGGACATTATCGTTGCCGTCTTTCATTGGGGCAATGAACTGGAACGGGTACCGGATGATAATCAGGTGATGCTTGCCCATCTGGCCATTGATGAGGGAGCGGATGTGGTTGTCGGTCATCATCCGCATGTACTTCAGGGCATTGACACTTATAAAGGAAAAACCATCGCCTATAGTCTTGGAAATTTCTGTTTTGGAGGAAACTATCACCCGACAGAGATGGACACGATGATTTTTCAGCAGAAATTTATGATTGATACATCAAAGAAGATCACGGACAGTGAGATTAATGTTATTCCGTGTTCCGTATCCTCGGAGAGTGACTGCAACAATTATCAGCCGACGATTCTTGAAGGGGATGAAGCCAAGAGGGTGCGTGAACTTATCCAAGAGCGAAGTGACCAGATCGGGTAAATACGACTTGACTTCCGGAAAAGATTTGATATAATGAAAATGTTGCTGTGAGTGCAGCACCGACAGTTCGTTTGTACCATCCTGTCGTAAAATAAAACCAGGACTATAAGCTCATAGGATATGAACGGTAGCTCTGCGTTTTTTGCAGAGCTTTTTTACGTTTATTTTCCGGGAGTTCGTTGTCCGCTTTGTTTATAAGGAGGAAGATTATGAAAGATAACAAAGCTGTGTCAAAATTATTTTTAATCATTACTGTTGTTTATGTTACATGTTTATTATTGTCCAATCTGGTTGCAGGAAAGATGTGGGCCGTCACAAGTAACATCACCCTTCCCGCAGCCGTCATTCTTTTCCCGATCACCTATATTTTCGGGGATATTTTCACAGAAGTTTACGGATTTAAGAATGCGCGTATTATCATATGGCTTGGATTTGCATGCAGTTTCTTTGCCGTTGGGGTCTACATGATCACGATTGGTCTTCCCCATCCGGATTTCTGGACAAATCAGGAAGCCTACGCAACTGTGCTTGGCACAACACCGAGGGTGGCAGCAGCTTCTTTTATAGGATATCTTTTCGGTGAGTTTTCAAATTCCATGGTCCTTTCAAAACTGAAAGTGATGACAGGCGGAAAAAAACTTTGGGTGCGGACGATTCTTTCCACCCTTGTAGGTGAAGGTTTCGACTCTGTCATTTTTGTCACCGTTTCATTTTGGGGAACGATGGAAAATGCAACACTTCTTCAGATGATTTTCTTCCAGTACTTATTTAAAGTATGTTATGAGATCATCTTTACACCGGCAACTTATGCAATTGTAAACTGGATTAAGAGAAAGGAAGAAATGGATACGTTTGATTACAATGTGAAGTATCGAATTGTATAAAAGGTGAATTATGAGAGAAAAAGAACAATTGACGAAACTGGGAAGCCAGCATACAGAATATAAAACAGACTACGATCCTTCCGTGTTGGAAGCATTCAGCAACAAGCATCCGGATAATGATTACTTTGTAAAATTCAACTGTCCCGAATTCACAAGTCTCTGCCCGATTACCGGTCAGCCCGACTTTGCGACAGTCACCATCTCCTATGTGCCGGATCAGCGTCTTGTGGAGAGCAAATCATTAAAATTATATTTATTCTCATTCAGAGATCACGGTGATTTCCATGAGGACTGTGTGAATAAGATCATGAAAGATCTGATTAAATTACTGGATCCGAAATATATTGAAGTGTGGGGCAAATTTTTGCCTCGCGGCGGTATTTCCATTGATCCTTACTGCAATTACGGAAAACCGGGAACAAGATGGGAACAGGCGGCCTGGGAACGTATGATGAAACATGATATGTATCCGGAAATTGTAAGAAACAGATAAATACGAAAGAGCATTGAGATACTTGTCTCAGTGCTTTTTTAATGCTATAATATTTCCAGAATGCCCTTTTGGGCTTAAAAGATGAGTAAATGAGAGGTGTTTGTATGCTCAATGAAGATAAAATCCGCATTATGAGCCGGTGTGCCATGTATGAAAAGGCTGAAGGCAAAGAGGATCTGAAAATCAACCGGTATTTTCAGGGGGATTATGTACGTCTGAATGTGTTGAAGACATTAATTGGTGCGACGATCGGATTTGTTTTGTGTCTTGGACTCTACATTGTTCTTCAGTCAGAGTACTATATGGAGAATTTCGCCAGTCTGGATCTGATGGCTCTCGGAAAGACATTTCTTTTTGCATATGCAGTCGTTATGATCATTTTCGGTATCATAAGCGTGATGTTTTATGGTTGGAAGTATGCGGATGCACAAAAACGTATCCGGTGGTATTATAAGGATCTGAATGCCTTGAGTGAGTTCAATGAGATGGAGGACAAATAAGAATGACAAATTTGCTTGTATTAAAAGAAAAGATCATAGGTTTTTATAAGAATTTCGAGTATCCGGTGAAAGCTGTGGGGAAGCTGATCCTGGCATTTCTTGCTTTTCAGTATGTGAACAGTGAACTGGGGTATCTGGAATCTCTGGCGGGAATTGTGCCGACAGTGGTTTTGTCCGTCATCTGTGCTTTTGTTCCGGTTTCGGTTTTTGTACTTATTTTTGCTGCAGTTATCCTTCTGCATTTATTTAAACTATCGATGATACTGTCGGCGATCGCGCTGGTCGTATTTTTATTATTTTATTTTATTTATCTTAAATTTGCACCGTCACAGGGTATCCTGATTATATTATATCCGGTGTTGGCGAGATATAATCTGCACTATATGATTCCGATGATCGGTGCCATGGCATTCAATCCTTTTGCTGCAGTTCCGATCGCTTTTGGTGTGATTGCTGTTAAAGTACTGGAATATATTAAAGAAGCTGCAGGAAGAGGTGATCCGGGAACAGATGTCCAGGAGATCATGGCAAGTTATCAGTATATTTTTGATAAACTTTTCGCTGATAAAGAGATGATTGCCTATATTCTTATTTTCACACTTGTCATTCTTTTAGTATACGGTATTTCACGTCTGTCTATCGATTATTCATGGTATATTGCCATTGGTGTGGGTACACTGATCAATGTGATCGGTCTCTCTATGCAGGCGTCCAATATCCAGGGAATGTCCATCGCTATGGTGATCGCAGGTTCTGTGATCGGAGGTCTTATTGCGGCTCTGGCCCAGTTCATGGGATGCACGCTGGATTACGCACAGAAGGAATATCTCCAGTTTGAGGATGATGATTACTATTATTATGTGAAGGCCGTTCCAAAGATCCATGTGACAAAAGAAGAACGAAAGGTCAAGAGATTTGGTCAGAAGTCGAGTACTAAGAAGAATACGGGAAAAAACCGAAAAGATACAGTGAAGGAACCGGCAGCGGAGATAAAACGTCCGGAGGAACCGGGAAAAACAGTCGAGGAGACAAGACTTAAGGTTCCTGTGAAGAACACATTAATAGAACAGGATACGAAGGTTTCCGTAAGAAAACCAAAGATCGATCCTTTGAATGATTTTGATGAATTATCCTTTGACGGATTTGATTTTGATGATCTTGATCGAAAATAAGTTTACGTACAAATTAAAGACAGAGTAAAGGAGGTGCAGCATGGAAGCGATTGGAAGCTGGTTTGGCCGTATGATATCATTTATCCCGGCGATGCGGCTGACGAATGTGGTCGAAATTTTGATCATCAGTGTGCTGATTTATTACATTTTAATATGGATCCGCGATACAAGAGCCTGGACACTGCTTAAAGGTGTGCTTGTTATTTTTGCTTTTGTGCTGTTCGCTTATGTTTTTAATATGAGTACGATTTTGTGGCTGTTCCAGAATCTGATCAGTGTGATCATTATTTCACTTTTTGTACTGTTTCAGCCCGAACTGAGGCGTGCCCTTGAGCAGCTCGGACGTAAAAATATTCTGACATCCGTTTTCAGTATAGGAAGCGGAGGAAGTGACGATCTTCAGGAGGCAAAAACTCAGGAGAAGACAAAGTCAGAAATTATCCGCGCATGTATGGAGATGTCAAAAGCGCGGACGGGTGCGCTCATTGTCATTGAACAGGATGTACGTCTGAGCGAGTATGAGCGGACCGGGATTTTTCTGGATTCACTGGTGAGCAGCCAGCTGCTCATCAATATATTCGAACATAATACACCGCTTCATGACGGGGCTGTGTTTGTGAGAGATAATCGTATTGTGGCAGCGACCTGCTATCTGCCATTATCGGATAACATGCTATTGAGCAAGGAACTGGGAACAAGACATCGTGCCGGTGTGGGCATCAGTGAGGTGTCGGACAGTGTGACACTTATTGTGTCCGAGGAGACGGGGATGATCTCTATTGCCCATGACGGTATGCTTTTCAGAGGCCTGAATGCTGAGGAACTGCGTGAACAGCTCGGTAAACTGATGAAGAAGCAGGAAGTGACGAAACGGAGCCGATGGAGGAGAATCATTAAGAATGAAAGAGAAGCTGACAAATAATTTAGGCTTAAAGTTAATATCGTTATGTCTGGCTGTTATCTTCTGGCTTGTTGTTGTCACGATGGAAGATCCGGAACAGACAAAAACACTTGAGATTCCGGTAACCAGGATCAATGAAGAGATGATTCGTGAGAATGATAAGACATATGAAGTTATCGAGGGCAATACGGTGACAGTTACAGTGCGTGCCCGCCAGTCGATTCTTAAAGATCTGACAGCGAAGGATTTTGAGGCTGTGGCAGATCTGGCGAATCTTTCATTTACCGGTGCGGTTCCGATCGAGGTTACACCGATACGCTACACGACAAGTCAGGTGACGATCGTCAAGGGGGCCAACACGATGATGCGGGTGAGCATTGAAGATCTGGCCAGTGTGGATAAAGTTGTGTCTGCAAAGGCAGAGGGAACAGTTATTACGGGCAAGGCACTCGGAACGATCAATGTTGAGCCGAATATGATTCGAATTGAAGGCGCAAAGACAACGATTGACCGGATTTCAAGTGTGTATGCGGTGGTTAATGTTTCCGGTATATCCGAGGACTGTTCTTTTGTTGTTGAGCCGGTACTCTATGATTCGAATGGCAGCAGGATCGATTCCACGGACCTCACTTTCAGTGAGGAAGCCTTGAAAGTGAATGTTTCTCTTCTGGATACAAAAGTGGTGCCTATTCGATGGAATGTTGATGTGACAACAGGTGAGGGATATGGAATTGTATCTCAGGACTATTCACCGTCAGAAGTTGCCATTGCGGGTACTGGGGAAGTGCTGGATGAGATTGAAGAGATCGTTCTGGATGACTATATTGCTGAAAATCTTACAGAGAATGCGGAGACGGAAGTGGATCTGGAGCAGATTGTCAAGAATCTGGGAGCCTCACTTGTAAAGCCGGATTCGGATAAGAAAGTGAAACTTGCAATCAAAGTCGGTCAGTATGTGTCTTCAAACGGAGTGATCGATTTTGGTAATATTATACTGGATGGAAAATTCAGCGACTACACGTACACGGTGATCGGAGATTCATCTATTGGCTATGTGATCAATGGACTGGATGAAGATATTAAGTCTCTGGATCCTGTAGATTTAAAGTTCCATGCGAACGTTACAGGTCTTGAACCGGGTAATTATACATTGGATCTGACTCTGGAAACAAGTCAGAAAGTGACCCTTTCGCCGGAGACAACCGTAAAAATACGTATTGATAAAAAATAAATCCTATCTGCGGAAGAAAATCCTCTTCCGCCGATGAAAAAACTGTTGCCATAATGAGAAAAAAGTGGTAACATTTTAGATGTTCGGATAAAATGCAGGGAGAGAAGAGATATGGTAAGCGATAAAATTAAAATCATGAACCCTTCAGGGCTACACCTACGACCAGCCGGAATATTTTGCAAAGAAGCGATGAGATTTAGATCACAGATTACATTTGGTGCTAAAGGAAGTACAGCGAATGCAAAGAGTGTATTGAGTGTGCTGGGTGCCTGCGTCAAGTGTGGAGATATTATTGAGCTATGCTGCGACGGTGAGGATGAGGAGATGGCTTTGGAGGCTATGAGGAATGTCATTGAGACCGGACTGAGTGAGTAGTTTAAATTTATATATCTAAAGTGAATTTATGAGTATTGCTTCTGCAATACTCTTTTTATTATGTATAGGAAAGTGTGAAAAACTTTTCTATACAAATATTCTTATAATATCTACAGGGAGGAAAGACAAAATGTTGAATTATCAGAAATATAAGAGAGTGCCCGTATTAGATTATAAGGAACGTCAGTGGCCGGATAAGGAGATCCAGAAAGCACCGATCTGGTGCAGTGTTGACCTTCGTGACGGTAACCAGGCTCTGATCGATCCGATGGTGGTTGAAGAAAAACTTGAATTTTTTAATCTGCTGGTGAAACTTGGTTTTAAAGAGATTGAGATCGGTTTCCCGTCAGCATCCCAGCTGGAGTACGATTTTCTTCGTACATTAGTAGACCGTAAGCTTATTCCGGATGATGTGCGTGTACAGATTCTTTGTCAGTGCCGCCAGCATCTGATCGATAAATCTTTTGAAGCGATCAAGGGAATCAAGAATGTTGTCTTCCATATTTATAATTCCACATCCACGCTTCAGAGAGATGTTGTTTTCCATAAAGACAGAGAAGCCATCAAGCAGATCGCTATTGAAGGAACAAAGATGGTAAAAGAAGGTGCCAAGAATTTTGACGGTAACCTGTGGCTTGAGTATTCTCCGGAAAGCTTTACAGGCACAGAGATGGATTTCGCATTGGAAGTATGTGAAGCTGTCAAAGAAGTATGGCAGCCGACAGTGGAACGTCCGATCATCTTTAACCTTCCTGCAACTGTAGAGATGAATACACCGAATGTGTATGCCGATCAGATTGAGTGGATGAGCAGACATTTTACAGAGCGTGAGAAGATCATTCTCAGTATCCATCCGCACAACGACCGTGGCTGCGGTGTTGCGGCAACAGAGCTTGCACTGCTCGCAGGTGCTGACCGCGTTGAAGGTACACTTTTTGGCAATGGTGAGCGTACAGGAAATGTAGATATTTTGAACGTAGCTTATAACATGTTCTCTCAGGGAATCAACCCGGAACTGAACATTGAGAATGTCAACGAGATCATTGAAGTTGTTGAGCGCTGTACGAAGATGGGCATCCCTCCGAGACACCCATATGCAGGAAAGCTGGTATTTACAGCATTTTCCGGATCTCACCAGGATGCGATCAGCAAGGGTATGCAGGCGTTGCATGAACGTCACTCCAATATCTGGGAAGTTCCGTATCTTCCGATCGATCCTTCCGATGTGGGTCGTGAATATGAACCGTTAGTTCGTATCAACAGCCAGTCCGGTAAGGGCGGTGTTGCCTTTGTTCTTGAACAGTACTATGGATTTAAACTTCCGAAAGAAATGCACAAAGAACTGGCTGATAAGATTCAGGGTATGTCCGAAGTTCAGGGCGAGATCACTCCGGAACAGATCATGTCCACATTCAAAAATATGTATATCGATGCCAAGGAACCACTTCATTTCCGTAAGGCGAAGATTGAAGATATCAGCGATGATAACGGTGAATTTGATACAAAGGTACTTCTTACATATACAGATCACGGCGAAGAGAAAGTCATCGAAGGCTTTGGAAACGGTCCGATCGATGCGGTTAAACATGGTCTGTGTCAGCAGTCCGGTTTCCGTACAAAACTGACGATGTACCACGAACATGCCCTGACGATCGGTTCCGATTCTCAGGCAGCAAGTTATATTGAACTGGTCAATTCAGACACAGGCGTATCCGCTTACGGTGTCGGCATCAGTTCCAATATCAACCGTTCTTCCTTCCGTGCAATTTTCAGTGCACTGAATCGTCTCTTCTACCCTGAAGAGGTTAAATAAATAATGGATACGTTTAGGATTGAGACACCTCGTCTTATTCTCCGGGAGTTTGTCCCGGAGGATCTGGCGGGGCTTTATCGTTTGTATGAAGAGAGTGATACACGATATATTGAACCTCTGGCGAAAGATCCGGAGGAGGAGCTGGAAAAGCTGAAAAGTTATATTCATTATATATATGGCTTTTATGGATTTGGACTCTGGGCGGTCTGCCTGAAAGAAAGCGGGGAGCTGATCGGTCGCTGCGGTCTCCAGGTCGAGTTGATCGGTGACGAGGGCGAGTACGAGCTGGGATATATGATTTCAGGCAGGTATACGGGATGCGGATATGCCTCTGAGGCTGTTCGGGCTGTGCTTGAATATGCAGGAGAAGAGCTGGAAGCCCCGAGGGTCGTTGTGCGCATCCACAAAGAAAATAAGGCATCATTGGCCTTTGCGCAAAAGGAAGGATTTCGTCCGATGGATGTAAAATCAGAGGTCGAGGATGACTTTTATGTGTTTGTGTACGACTTATGAATAAAAAGTTAATAAAATGTTACGAAAAGGGTTCAAATTTAAGATGAGATGTGTTAATATAAATTAGACACATTAAAATCAGCGTGCAAAATGAGCACAGCGAAGTAACTTTGGAAGGAAGACAGTATGAACAAGAAACTTATTCTTTTTATGACTTCTTTATCATTGGCAGTGACACCGATGGGTGTATTTGCCAGTGAATATAATCAACCGACAGCAACCTTGGCGGCCGTAGAAGAACGGGCTTTACTTAAGGCAGCAACGGGAGAATACAGAAGCTGGAAACAGTACGACAGCCGATGGGCAGGCATGTATATGTCACCGGGTACGGATACATTGAATGAATCCGGATGTCTGGTCACATCCATTGCAATTTTGATGGTACATTCCGGTTCAGCCGACGAATACGGAGTGGATCCGGGAAAGTTATGTACATATTTAAGTAATAATGGCGGATTTACTTCAAACAGTGAATTATACTGGTCAAAAGTGAATGGTGCAGTTGAAGGCTTTGCACTGGCCAACTATAAGGTTTCACTTTCCGGAAGCCGTTATGATAAGGCGGCACAGATCAAGAGCTATCTGGATCAGGGCTATTACGCAGTTGTCTCTGTAGGCCACGGTGCTCACTGGGTAGCTGTCGACAGAGTAGACAGTGACGGCAACGTTTATATTTTCGACCCGGCATACTCCTATACTTCATTATTCGGAAACTATTCGGAGGAAGGCGTTACACGTATTGCTATTTTCTCATCCACCGGACAGGGACAGGGGAATATTGATACGGGCAACGGTGAAGTTGAGAACTTCTCCGCTAAGGGACGCGTTAACGTCGGAGCTTCTTATCTGAATGTGCGAAACGGCATGGGAACAGATAAGGGTTATCTTACACGGAGCGACGGTTCTCAGGTAACGCTTCAGAATGGAGAATATGTAACGATCACAGGAAAGGGCCGTGACGGTTCCGGTAATCTGTGGTACAGAATCTCCATTGAAGGTATGACCGGTTATGTGTCCGGTGCTTATATTGAGATTGTTGAAGAAGAAAACAGCGGTATCACACCGACAGACAAGCAGGGTGTTGTCAATGCTGCCAGCGTCAATATCCGCAGCGGAGCCGGAACAAACTTCTCTGTTATCGCAGTGGCTTCCCAGAATGAAGAAGTGAGAGTCGTCGGTGAGACAAAGGACAGTAACGGTGCTTTGTGGTATAAAGTTAAATATAAAGAAGTCGAAGGCTTTATGAAAGCAGACTATGTAACCATCGGTGATTCGGGCAATAACGGCAACAACGGCAGTGAGACAACCTATCCGGAGAAATCTGCGAAAGTCAATGCAAGTTCTGTTAATGTCCGCAGCGGCGCGGGAACAGAGAACAGCGTTGTCGCAACATTGTCACTCAACACACCGGTTAAAGTTACAGGTGAAGCAAAAGACGGTAATGGTGCTACATGGTATAAAGTGAAGTTTGACGGCGGTGAAGGTTACATGCATTCGGACTATGTGACCATCGATGAATCCGGAGACAGCGGTAATACAGGCGGCGGAACAACAACGGAACCTAAGAAGGGTACAGTTAACGGCGATTATGTCAATGTCCGCAGCGGAGCCGGAACAGAGCACAGCCGTGTGACAAGCCTGTCCAAGGGAACAGCGGTTACCATCATCGGCGAAGAGAAAGACAGCAGCGGAGCTACATGGTATAAGATCCAGTATGCAGGCGGCGAAGGTTATATGCATTCGGATTATGTGACTGTCGGCGATTCAGGCAGCCAGGGCGGCAATCCAAGCGAAGAGCCATCCTATCAGGAAAAATCCGCAAAAGTTAATGCAAGTTCGGTTAACGTTCGCAGCGGAGCCGGAACAAATAACAGGGTTGTCGCAACACTTTCACTGAACTCTGTGATTACAGTCATCGGTGAAGAAAAAGACAGCAATGGTGCAACATGGTATAAGATCCGCTATAACGGCGGCGAAGGCTATATGCTTTCGGATTATGTGACGATTGACGGTTCCTCAGAGAGCGGTAATCCGGGCGAAGAGCCATCCTACCAGGAAAAATCCGCAAAAGTCAATGCAAGTTCGGTTAACGTCCGCAGCGGAGCCGGAACAAACAACAGCGTTGTCGCAACACTTTCACTGAACTCTGTCGTTACAGTCATCGGCGAAGAAAAAGACAGCAATGGAGCAACATGGTATAAAGTAAAATATAACGGCGGTGAAGGTTATATACATTCCGATTATGTGACCATTGACGGTTCCGGAGACAGCGGCAGTACAGGCGGCAGCACCGGCGGCACAACAACGGAAACCAAGAAAGGTACCGTTAACGACGATTATGTCAATGTCCGCAGCGGGGCCGGAACAGAGCACAACCGTGTGACAAGCCTGTCAAAGGGAACAGCGGTTACCATCATCGGTGAAGAAAAAGACAGCAGCGGAGCAACATGGTATAAGATCCAGTATGCGGGCGGTGAAGGCTATATGCACTCCGATTACATAACCGTTGAACAGAGCGGCAGCGGCAGCACCGGAGGTCAGGACTATCCGATGGAAGGCATCGAAGGCAAAGAAGGCATTATCAATGCGGCACTGGTCAATGTCCGCAGCGGAGCCGGATCCAACTGTGAAGTCATCACAACCTTAAAATCCGGAGTGTCCGTTCTTATCGAAGACGCAGAAAAAGACGGGGAAGGCATCGTCTGGTATCAGGTTGCTTTCGCAGGAACAAGCGGATACATTATGGCACAATATATTGATATACAGTAAACAACGGGGACAGGTTCCTTGACTCAGATAAATGAGCCAAGGAACCTGTCCCCATTGCCCCTGGTTATACTCCCGGTACCGTGTATATGAAAAAAAACGCGGAGGGGGTTGCAATTTTAAACAAAGTTATGTAATATAGATACAAATGCATTTATGCATTCGAGATAAGTTAAATTTTAAATTAAAGTGGTGGTTCTATTATTATGAAGTATTCCGGTTTTACAGACATTCATTGTCATGTGGTACCGTTTGTGGACGATGGCGCAGATGCAATGGAAACATCGCAGGCAATGATTGGGATGGCTTATAAATCCGGAACACGCAGAATCATTGCAACACCACATTACGGTACAGCACGGGCGAAGGCATCCACAGGAAGGATTGTACGCCGTTTTAAGATGCTGGAAGATTGGGTGG
>JAEDDO010000052.1 GCA_016298055.1 Frisingicoccus sp. | reverse complement strand
ATTAAAATGTCATTTTTTACAACAGCAGTAACAGGATTAAAGACGGTAGTAACCGCGATCGGAGCAGGTGTAGGTGTTTGGGGAGTTATCAATCTCCTGGAGGGCTATGGTAATGATAATCCCGGTGCAAAGTCACAGGGTATCAAGCAGCTTATGTCCGGAGGCGGTATCATTATCGTGGCACAGACGGTGATTCCACAGCTTTCAACGCTGTTCTCATAATTCATGGGGTCAATTATTGAGAAAATCACTGAATTTATAAAGGAAATGCTGCAAGGATGGGTGCTGGACAATCTTGAAACGATGTTTACTGACGTGAATACGAAAGTAGGAACAATTGCCGGAGAGGTTGGGCAGACACCCAGCTCTTGGAACGCAGGTATTTTTTCCATGATAGACAACCTGTCAGATACAGTCATGGTGCCCATAGCAGGGATGATCATTAGTGCGATTCTCTGCTATGAGCTGATTACCATGGTAATGGATAAGAATAACATGCATGAGATGGGAAGCGAGTTTTTCTTCCGTTATCTTGTGAAAGCATGTATTGCAGTATTGCTTGTCAGCTATACCTCTGACATTACCATGGCAATTTTTGATGTGGGAAACCATATCGTTACAAGTGCGGCAGGAGTTATTACAGGCTCCACGACACTTGATGTGACGAGTACGTTACAGTCCATGTTTAATAGCCAGCTCTCCACCATGGGGATAGGCGAACTGATAGGACTTGGAATAGAGACCATGATTGTCAGCTTATGTATGAAAATCATTTCCCTGCTAATCACCGTCATGCTATATGGGCGAATGATTGAAATATACCTTTATGTTTCAGTGGCTCCGGTTCCGTTTGCGACACTCAGCAACCGGGAATGGGGCGGCATCGGAAGTAATTATATCAAGGGACTTTGTGCTTTGGCATTTCAGGGATTTTTCATCATGGTATGTGTGGCAATCTATGCGGTGCTGGTATCCAGCGTTGCGGTTGCGAGCAATCTACATACGGCTTTGTGGTCAGTGGCAGCATATACCGTTATCCTGTGCTTCAGCTTATTTAAGACAGGTTCCCTTAGCAAATCTATTTTTAATGCACATTAAAGCAGCGTTATACATCAGGAAGGAGGCTGTTTATGGCAATATCAGTCGCAGTGCCGAAGAATTTAAGCGGTATCAAGACAAAGGTGGCAATGAATCTGACAAAACGCCAGCTCATCTGTTTTGGTGCTGCAGGTGCGGTCGGGATTCCTTTTTATATCTTTACCAAAGATATCATCGGGACACAGGTATCCGCACTGATCATGGTGGCTGTCATGCTGCCGTTTTTCTTTCTGGCAATGTATGAAAAGGACGGTTTTCCGGCAGAAAAGATTCTGTACTTTATGATAAGACAGAAATTCCTGACACCGGGAATACGCCCCTATAAATCAGAAAATCTCTACAATCGGTTAGAGGAACAAGAAAAAATGAAGAAGGAGGTGCGTTACCTTGAAGCAAAAGCCAAAGGCAAAATTACAGGGCAGTCAGAAGAAGACTGCCAAGCCTAAAGCGGGCTTGAGTTTTTCTGAAAAGAAAAGGTTAAAAGAGCTTCAGCGTACTCTTGCAGGAAATCATAAGGAACAGGAGAAACCTACCACGGCACAGAATACCATTACTTTCAAAAAGATGTTCCGTGATGGTATCTGTCAGGTGACATCTGATTTCTACACAAAAATGGTGGAATTTTATGATATAAATTATGATCTTCTGGAAATAGAGGACCAGGGGGAGATTTTGGAGGAGTACAGCAAGCTCATCAATTATTTTGACCCGTCTATCAGATTTGAACTGTTTTTATTTAACAGGCAGGTCAACGAGCAGACGCTGATAGACCAGTTTGACATTCCTTTGCAGGGAGATGATTTTGACGATATCCGTGAGGAATACACGGAAATGTTAAAGAAGCAGGCTGCAAAGGGCAACAATGGTATCATTAAATCAAAATATCTTATTTTTGGTACGGAGTGTAAGGGATATAAGGAAGCGAAATCAAAACTGAATAACATTGAAAAGGATGTTATCAGGAACTTTTTAAACCTTGGAACCCACGCCAAAAGCCTTGACGGAAAGGAGCGACTGCGTATCCTGCATGAGTATTTCAATCAGGATACCATGGAGCCTTTCCGTTTTTCATTTAAGGAGCTGGCAGAGTCCGGTAAGAGTGTAAAGGACTACATTGCACCGCCGGGCTTTGACTTCCGTTATCCAAGCCGATTTAAGGCAGGAAAGATGTATGGCAGTGTCCATTATCTGGATATTATTGCACCACGTTTTAATGATGAGCTGTTAAAGAAGCTCCTTGATATTGATGATAACCTGACCATTACCATGCACATGCAGACGATGGACCCGGTAAAGGCAATCAAGATGTTAAAGGGTGCTTTGACCAATATTCAGAAGATGAAGATTGAGGAGCAGAAAAAGGCAGTCCGCAGTGGGTATGACATGGATATTCTTCCTACGGATATTATCACTTATGAAAAGGATACGCTGGAACTGCTTGACGATCTGAACACCAGTAACCAGAAGATTATCAAAATGACTTTCTTAATTACCTGTTATGGCAGGAGCAAAAGGGAGCTTGAAAATATTACGCAGAGGGTGTCCGGCATTATTCAGCAGGCAAACTGTAACCTAAGATGTTTGCAGTATTTGCAGGAGCAGGGACTTATGGCTTCCGCACCGATTGGATGCAATGATACGGGAATTGAGCGTGTGCTTACCACAAAGAGTACCGCTATTCTTGTACCGTTCTGTACGCAGGAATTATTTATGCCTGCACCGGCAATCTATTATGGTTTAAATGCCCTGTCAAACAACATGATCATGGCAGACAGAAAGCGGCTTCGTACACCAAACGGAGTAATTTTAGGAACACCCGGTAGTGGTAAGTCCTTTAGTGCAAAAAGGGAGATTTTATCCTGCTTTCTTATGACAAGGGATGATGTGATTATCTGTGACCCTGAGGGCGAGTATTTTGCCCTTGTGGGAGCTTTGCATGGGCAGGTGGTAAAGCTGGCAACCAATTCCAAAGACTATCTGAACCCGATGGATATTCAGTTAAGCCACAAGGGGGATAAGGAAGCTCTGAAATTAAAGAGTGATTTTATCATTACCCTGTGTGATCTGATTGCCGGAGGAAAGGACGGTCTGGAGAATGATGAGAAGGGTATCATTGACGAATGTATCCGTCATATCTATGATGCCTATTTCGAAAATCCGGTGCCGGAGAATATGCCTATCCTTGAGGATTTGTATAATGCCCTTTTAGACCATAAGAATGCGAAAGCAGAGCGTATTGCCAATTCCCTTGTGCTGTATGTGCATGGTTCGCAGAATTATTTTAATCACCGCACTAACGTGGACAGTAAGAACCGTATCATGTGCTTTGATATCAGGGATTTGGGAAACCAGTTGAAAGAGCTGGGTATGCTCATCGTACAGGATGCCGTATGGAACAGGGTGTCGCAGAACAGGGAGAGAAAAATCGCTACCCGTTATTACTGTGATGAGTTCCACCTTCTTCTAAAGGAGAGGCAGACTGCCATTTATTCGGTGGAAATCTGGAAGCGTTTCAGAAAATGGGGCGGTATTCCGACAGGTCTGACACAGAATGTGGGTGACTTCTTAAAGTCGGAGGAAATCGAGGGTATTCTTGGTAACTCTGATTTTGTTTATCTCTTGAACCAGAATGCAAAGGATCAGGCGATACTTGCAGATAAGTTGGGACTTTCGGAAAAGCAGCTTTCCCATGTGACCAATTCAGAGCCGGGTTCCGGTCTGATTCTGTTTGATAACGTGGTGATTCCTTTTGTGGATAAATACCCGACAGACACAAAGACCTATGCGATTATGAATACCAAACCGGAAGAAAGTGTAAAGCAGGAGGATGTTGATTAGTGGCAGAGAATAAAAAAGACAAGTCGGCTGAGTTAGCAAGGGATAAGAGTGCTTTTGCTAAAGGTGGTTCCGAGAAGGGAACTGCTTCGCAAAAAGTACAGCATAAGTATTCCGGGACACATCAGCCAAGAGATGCAAATGACACTTCCGGAGATGTTACGAAAAAGGAACAGTCTGAAGCTTTTGGACAGAATGTCCAAAAGTCGAAGCAGTCAGCAAAACACAGAAATCAAAAGCAGTATCAGAAGCAGGACACTTTTGGACACAGTGAAAATCCTTCCGCAGGGCAGAAGGATTTGAAGTCTGAGAATACGGATGCAGAAAGTAAGAAGAAAAGCGATTTTTCGCAGGAAAACAATACTTTTACTGAGGATGGTAACAGGGAGCAGGAGGAACATCAGCAAAAGGATGATTACCACTGCAGGGATACCTACCACCAATCCGAGAAAAAAGGAAAATACCACAGACGGGAGTATCAGAACAGGGAACGGACAAAACAATCTGATTTTGAACGTGATTTCCAGACGAATGAAAAAACCTTTACGGAAGGGATGGAACCGGAGTTTCATGGAAGCAAAAAATTAGACAGACTGCAAAATAAGGCAGAGAAAGCCGGGAAAAAGACCGAAGCTGCAAGAAAGAAGATACCAAAGAAAAAGGAGTATTCCTTTGAGCGTGTCTTTGATGAAAAGACAGGAAAAGCAAAGTATGTGCTGACTGCCGTGGAAAAAGAAAAGCAATTCAAACCGGATAGTCCGGTAAAAGTGGTTGCAGGTAGAGTCGGTGCAGAATATTCCAATTTTGCCCATGGCAAGGTTGCCGAAGTGGAGAAAGAAAATTCTGCTGTGGAAGGAGCGCATAAGACGGAACAGACAGCAGAGAATGTCTATCATTTTGTGAAACGCAACCATAAAAGCGGATTGCAAAGGAAGAAAGAGAAAGTTGCAAAGCTGGAGAAAAAGCAGTTTAAGAAAGAGGTCAATTTCCGGTATCAGAAGTTTTTGGAAGAAAACCCCGAGATGCAGGAAAAGACCCTGAAAAAGCAGATGCAGAAACGATTGCAGAAACAGCGGATCAAGCGGGAGTATGCAAAGGCAAGGAGGGCAGGACAGACAGCAAAAAATACAAAGGAAGCGGCTGCAAAATCAGCCAGTTTTATTACCAAGGTTGCCAAGAAAATACAGGAGATAGCAAGCAGAAATGTTTCGTTTCTGGTAACAATCGGTATCTTTGCACTGCTCCTGATTATGATCATGACAGCCATATCGTCCTGTGGAGCCATGTTTTCAGATGGTATGAGTACCACACTGGCAGGAAGTTATATGAGTGTTCCGGCAGAGATTGATGCTGCGGACCTGGCGTTTTCCGAGCTGGAAATGGAATTGCAGAAAGAAATTAACGCCATAGAAACGGACTATCCGGATTATGACGAATACCGCTACAATCTGGATGCCATAGGACATGACCCATTTGTTTTAATCAGTTACCTGTCGGCAGTACATACGGAATTTACGGCAAGTGACGTGCAAAGTGAGATAGAAAGCCTTTTTGAAGAAATGTATGAGCTGACCTTAAATCCTACTACGGAAACAAGGACAAGGACTGTCACAAAGACAGGAACGAGAACTGTAACAGACCCGGTAACGGGCGAGGAAACAGAGGAAGAATATGAGTATGAGGAGGAAGAAGAATACACCGTAACCATACTTGAAGTAACACTGACAGCCACCAATCTGGGTGTGGTGGTAGCCGGACACATGAATGAGGAGCAGAAAGAAATCTATGCTCTTTACAATGAAACCCATGGACTGACACAGCAGTTTTATACACCGCTCAATCTGTATTGGTATAGCTATGTGTCGAGTTATTACGGCTACCGTATCAATCCGGTCACAGGGCAGGAACAGTTTCACCGTGGTGTGGATATAGCGGTGCCCACAGGGACAACCGTGCTGGCAGCGATGGATGGAACGGTTACAACAGCAACCTATGATGCTTCTTATGGTAATTATGTTGTGATAGAGGACAGCAATGGTTACTGCACCAAGTATGCACACATGGATACATTAAATGTCAGTGCCGGACAGACAGTTACACACGGAACAACCATAGGAACAACGGGAAATACGGGAAGCAGTACCGGAAGCCACCTTCATATCGAGTGTTTGTATAACGGGGAGTATTATAACCCGTTATTTTACTTTGATGTGGGTGAGGGAACTCTTTATGGAGAAAGTCCGGGTGGTGGCGGTTCGCCGGGAAATGTCATACCACCTGATTCCTATGATGATGCAACAGTACAGGCACTAATGGAGGAAGCAGCAAGATATCTTGGCTATCCGTATGTTTGGGGCGGTTCTTCTCCGTCCACAAGTTTTGACTGTTCCGGCTTTGTATGCTGGGTATTTACCAACAGCGGCGTACATAATCTGCCAAGAACCACGGCACAGGGCATATATGACCAGTGTACTCCGGTGTCAGCGGCAGATGCCAAGGCTGGGGACATTATATTTTTTACAGGTACTTACAATTCGCCGGGACCTGTCAGCCATGTGGGTATCTATTGCGGAAATGGTGTGATGATACACTGTGGTGACCCAATCAAATATGCTTCTATCAATACACCATACTGGCAGAGCCATTTCTACAGTTTTGGAAGATTAAATTAAAAGCAGGAAGTGAGGATAAATGACAAAGGAAAGAATTGAAAAAGAGCTTCTGAAAGTCCGGGAGCAGCTTGCAGGATTGCAGGCAAGGCAGAAGGACTTGGAGGAGCAGTTACAGATGGCAGAGGATGCGGAGAAGATGAAATTCATTGAGAAAAATAAAATCTCTCTGGAACGGCTGATTTTACTGAATAAAGTCAGTGAGGAAGAAATTCTGCATCTGTTAAAGAAAAAGGAACAGGAAGAACAGACACAACAATCAGAAAAGGAGGCAGTAAGCCATGAAAAAAATGAAACTATCATCTAAGGCGGTGTTATCGCTTGTTTTATCAGCAGTTTTGTTCTGTATGCCCGCTTTGGGATTTGCCATGAACGGGAATTATGCAGTGAGTGTTCATGCGGAGGATACAGAGCCGGAAAGTAGTTCTGAGGAAAACAGTACCGAGAATGAGACAGAGCCGGAAACGGAAAGCGGTTCTGAAGAAAACAGCACGGAAGAGGATACGGTATCCGGTGGCGATGTAAAAGAACCGGAGTGTACCTGTGAGGATAAATGTGGTGCGTATGAATACGACCATAATTGCGAAGTATGCGTGAAAGATTATAAGCTCTGTGCATATAAAAAGCCGAATGTCACAATCCAGATCAATCAGCCGGATGGGTGGCATAATGACAAAGCAACCGTGACATTTACGGTTGCGGATGTGGCACACACAGGAAATTTTGAAATTGCCAAGATTCAGGCGAAGGTAGGACAGAATGGAAGCTGGACGGATGTGACAGAGGACAGAAAGCTGGAGGTTTCTGAAAACTGTACGGTGTATGTGCAGGTCACTGACCAGAAGGATTATACCTATGAGAGAAGCCGTGCAATCAAATGTTTTGACACCACAAAGCCTACGCTTAATGCTGCGGTCAGTGACGGACTTTTGAGTGTACAGGTACATGATACGGATTCCGGAGCGAAAGCAGTCTATGTTAACGGATATGAATTTACAGACCTTACAAACGGAACTTTGAATATCCGTCTGCAGCAATTTGATGCGGGGTATGAGTATTTTACCATTTCTGCAATGGACAATGCCGGAAATATGTCGGAGGTCTACAAGACGAAAAATCCATACTACAAAGACCCGGCAGATGAGAGTGATGATAATCCGGCAGAACAGCTTCCGGTCAATGCAGAAGCTACAAAGCCGGGAAGTGCCACAGGAACCGTAACGGAGCATACCAAGACAGACAGTAATGGGAATACCACTTCACAGACAAATCCTGCGGAGCAGAAGAAACAGGCAATGGCGGAAGCGGATGCTTCGGAGAAAGCAGAGAATGAGGATAAGGAGAGTAAGCAGTCCGAGCAGGGCAAGGAATTTTATACCATTCAGACAGCATCGGACAAGGTGTTTTATCTGATTATCGACAGGGATGGAGAGGAAGAAATGGTCTACTTCCTGACAGAGATTACGGAAAATGACTTGCTGAATACCACATCTGATAACAGCGAGACCTTACCGAAAAACTCCGCCGCATTAGAGTCTGCAATCCCGACTTCTGAAAGTGCATTGCCAAATAATAATGCAGAACAGGAAAATAAGCAGGAGGAAGCTGCGGAAGATACAGAGGGAACCGAAGAAGATACAGAAAGCACCGAGGAACCGGAAGAAACGGAGGTTAAAGAGCAGGCAAATCCTATGATTTCCTATATCCTTATGGGAGGTCTTGCAGTGGCAGTAATCGGAGGTGCGTATTATTTCAAAGTGGTACGCAAAAAGAAAGAGGACTTCATCGAGGACGAAGATGAGGACGAGGAAGATAACGAAGAATATGAGAACGAAGATGAGGAATCAGAGGGAAGTTCGGATGATGATTTCTTTGAGGAACAGGAGGAAGAATAATGCAGTTAGTGATAGCGGAAAAGCCAAGTGTGGCACAGTCAATTGCCAAGGTGCTTGGTGCAGATGAAAGAAAAGACGGATACATGGAGGGAAACGGTTCTATTGTTTCATGGTGCGTAGGGCATCTGGTTGAGTTGGCACAGCCGGATGCCTATTCTGATGCATGGAAAAAGTGGACATACGACAGCCTGCCTATGATACCGGAGAATTGGAAGCATGAGGTCAAGAAAGACACGGTTGCTCAGTACAGGGTATTAAAGGAGCTGATGCATGATACAAGAGTAGACAGCGTGGTATGTGCCACGGATGCAGGACGGGAAGGAGAGCTTATCTTCCGTCTGGTGTATGAACAGGCGGGATGCAGCAAACCGATGAAACGCTTATGGATTTCATCTATGGAGGAAAGTGCCATAAGGGAAGGCTTTGAGAACTTAAAGCCGGGAAGTGACTATGATCATTTATACCATTCCGCACTTTGCAGACAGGAAGCGGACTGGCTTGTGGGTATCAACGGTACAAGGCTTTTTACCGTTTTATATGGCGGCAAGGTGCTAAAGGTGGGCAGGGTACAGACACCTACCCTTGCAATGCTTGTGGAACGTGAAGCAAAGATTATGAATTTCAAGAAAGAGCAGTATTTTATGGCTCATATCCTCTGCGGCGGAGTGGATGCGGTCACAGAGAGGATTGACAGTAAAACAGAAGCAGAAAATGTTGCAGGAGCTTGTCTGAACGGACAGGCTCTTGTTACGTCTGTGACAAAGGAAGAAAAGACGGTGGCACCGCCGAAGCTCTATGACCTTACCACGCTTCAGAGGGATGCCAACCGCTTATTCGGGTTTACTGCAAAACAGACTTTGGAGTACACCCAGAGTCTTTATGAAAAGAAGCTGTGTACCTATCCGAGAACGGACAGCCAGTATCTGTCTGACGATATGGAGCAGACTGCCGGAAACGTAATCAAAGCGATTTTCAGTTCCATTCTGTTTGAGGAAAATATGATGTTTAATCCGGATATTAAGCGTGTTTTAAACAGTAAAAAGGTCACAGACCACCATGCAATTATCCCTACCATGGAGATTGCAAAAGCTGACCTTGCAGCCCTGCCGGAAACGGAGCGAAAGATTTTATCCCTTGTGGCCAACAGACTGCTGTGTGCTACGGGGGAGAAACATCTTTATGAAACGGTTAAGGCAGAGCTTTCCTGTGGCGGTTACACCTTTGCTGCTTCCGGCAAGTCGGTCTTAAAAAACGGATGGAAAGATTTTGAAGATGCTTTTAAGCGTTCTTTTAAGACAACGGAAGATAAAGAGCAGGAGGAGAAGAAACTGCCGGAGCTTTCAAAGGGGCAGACCTTTGACGGGGTACAGACAAAGATCAGTGAGCATTACACAAATCCCCCAAAACACTTTACGGAAGATTCCCTTTTGTCTGCAATGGAGCGAGCCGGAAACGAGGACATGAGTGACGATGTGGAGCGTAAGGGACTTGGTACACCTGCCACCAGAGCAGACATTATAGAGAAGTTAGTTAAGGACGGTTTCGTGAAGCGTGAGAAAAAGCAGATGATCCCAACAGAGGACGGAATAAAGCTGATTACGGTGCTTCCGGATGTGGTGAAGTCTCCGAAACTTACTGCTGATTGGGAAAATGCCCTTACCCTTGTTGCAAAGGGCGAGTATTCCATGCAGGAATTTATGGATGGCATTGCGGATATGGTAAAGAACCTTGTGCAGACCTATCACAGCATTAGTGACGAGCAGAAATCCATGTTTGGAGGAAATCAGAGCGCACAGGAAGCCCTTGGAAAATGTCCGAAATGTGGCGGTGATGTAGTAAAGGGAAAATATGGAGCCTACTGCAAAAATAAGTGTGGTATGAATGTTGGCAAGGCTATGGGGACTGTACTTTCTGATACGCAGATTAAGAGTATGCTGGAGGGGAAAAAGACTTTCGTTAAAGGTTTAAAGGGAAAGAAAGGCACTTACGATGCTTACCTGATTCCGGAAGGAATTGAGGATTATTCCTATACCAAGGATGGCAAGGAAATCAAAGGCTCACAGTATAAGGTCAAGCTGGAGTTTGCAAAAAGAAGTAAGTAACAGCATAGAAAAATGGAGGATACGAACATGAATGAAGTAAATGAAAATGTAACTGTAAACGGAGTCGGAACACAGGATGAGGAGCCTGCGGCAAAGAATAATGAAACCAAAGCGGAGAAGTTCATCCGCCTTGGTGAATACCGCATGAACAAAGCGATTGATGCGATTGGAAGATTGGAACACCTTGCCAATAAGTCAGCTTATGAATATACAGCGGAGCAGGTAGAGGCTATGTTTGGAGCCTTGGAAAATAAGGTAGCAGATGTAAAAGCTAAATTCAGTACAAAGAAACAGGATAATACATCTTTTTCTTTTGGAACACATGCAGAGTAAGGAGGAAACCAGGAATGAAACAGTTAGAAAAAGAAATCACGGAAACAAACAAGCAGAGCATAATGAAACGTTATCAGCTATATGGAACGAAAGCATCAAAGCTGGCAGACAAATCACAGAAGAATACCGGGAAGGGAGAGAGAAAGTAATGGAATATAAGGATTTTGTAGAACAGGTAAAAGAGCAGATACAGGATTTTTTACCGGAGAAATTTGCAGATGCAACGGTTTCTGTTCATCAGGTAGTAAAGAATAATGACTGTGTTTTGGATGGTCTGACAATCCGGACGGAAGAAAGCAATATTTCTCCAACCGTATATCTGAATCCGTATTTTGAACAGATACAGGACGGAGCTGAGATGGATGATGTGCTTGGGCAGATTGCAGCCACATATCAGGCACATTATATTGACCATGATATGGATGTATCTGCGGTTACTGATTTTGATAACGTAAAAGACAAGATTGTGTGCAAGCTCATCAATGAGGAAGCCAACAGGCAGTTCCTTGAGGATAAACCATACACCAAGGTGGAAGATCTGGCGGTTGTGTATCAGATTTTAATGGACAAAAATGCGGAAGGTACTGCAACCATAACGATTACAGATAATCTGATGGAAAGGTATGGGATTACCCTTAAGGATTTACATGAACAGGCTCTTTTGAACATGGATGTTTTACAGCCATACAACTTCAAGGGAATGAGCGAGACCATTATAGAAATGATGGCTGGGGACATTGCAAGGGATAATGGCATGGGCATATCAGAGGCAAGAGAAATGGCATCCCAGATGATACCGGATGTTCCGGATACAATGTTTGTTCTGACAAATGATACAAAGGTAAATGGAGCTGCCGCTATATTAAATGATGATACCAGACAGGAAATTGCAGACAAGGTTGGAGACTTTTATGTACTGCCTTCATCTGTGCATGAAACACTAATTATCCCGAAAGATGCCGGAATGGAGTTAAGAGACCTTGAACAGATGGTGCAGGAAGTGAACCAGACACAGGTAGCACCAGAGGAACGACTTTCAGATCATGTGTATGAATATGATGCAAAAGAACATGAGCTGTTTCGCAGTGACCGTGCAGAGGAACGTGCAAAACAGAAAGCGGAAAAGCGTGATGAGAAAAAAGAACGTCCTTCACTAAAAGAGAGACTTGCAGAAAAGAAAAATGATGTGATGAAGATGGATGCTGACAGGAAACAACCGACAGCAGATAAAAAGAAAGAAGCGGTGATTTAGCCACTTCATACATAATAAACAGGAAGGCAGCCACTTTGGGCTGCTTTTCTGTTACTAGGAGAAATTGAATCGAAAGGAGTATCTATGGCAGGAAAATATCATTATATATCTGCACTGGCAGAAATGACAGCAGGAGATATTGTTAAAAACGAAAATGAATGGACCAGATTTCTGACCACGGCTGCAAGACTGTATAAATATCCCTTTAACGAGCAGATGTTAATATACGCCCAAAGACCAGATGCTACAGCCTGTGCTTCACTTGAAACGTGGAATGAAAAGATGAATTGCTGGGTCAACCGTGGAGCGAAAGGAATTGCCCTGATTGATACGGACAGCGAACGTCCGAGATTAAAATATGTCTTTGATGTATCAGATGTGCATAAGGCAAGAAGAATCGGGCGTGACCCAAATCTGTGGGAACTTAAGGAGGAACATAAGGCTCCTGTGCTTGCACAGCTTGAAAAGACTTATGGTGGAACCGATGTAAATATGCCTTTTGAAGAGAGGATTATGGAGATAGCTGACAGGATTGCCCAGGATTATTATGAGGAACTTTTACCGGAGCTAAACTATGTGAAAGAGGGCAGTTTCCTTGATGATCTGGATGAACTGAATCTTGGAATTAGGTTGAGGGAAACGCTGGCTTCCAGTATCTCCTTTACCCTGCTATCCCGATGCGGTGCCGATATGGATTTGTGGAAAGATGACATGAATTTTGAATATATCCACGAATTTAATAATACAAAGTCATTAGCTGTCATTGGAAATGCAACTACGGAAATGTGTAAGCCCCTGCTTATGGAAATTGGAAGGACAATAGGGGCATACGAGCGTCAGATTGC
>JAEDDO010000226.1 GCA_016298055.1 Frisingicoccus sp. | reverse complement strand
ATCATAAAATGGCTTCCGGCACCTGTCAAAGCAGTAAATGCCATAATAAAGACACTTGTTCCAACAGCTGTTTTCAATTCGTATCCGAGAATACTTGTGAGCAGCAAAAGCATCATCATTCCGCCGCCTGCACCGATAAATCCGCATATAAAACCAACGACAGTGCCGCAGAGAACGGACTGAATCAACCGCTTTTTCGGGCTGACCAAAGTCATAGTTTCTTTAGTAGTCATAACCGGACGAACAATAAACTTGATACCGAGCAGCAGGGTCATGACGGTAGAAAAACTGCCCATTGTGGAATTAGGAACTTTACTTGCAACAAAACTTCCGACAAATGTAAATATCAGAACGGTAATCATCATGACAAAACCGTTTTTGATATCCAGATTTTTATTTTTTCCATAAGTATAAGCACTGACAGCACTGGCAAGAACATCGCTGGCAAGGGCAATGCCGACAGCTTCATAAGCCGGTATCCCCAGAAATGTAATGAGCATAGGACTTATTACGGCGGCAGCACTCATTCCGGCAAATCCGGTTCCAAGACCTGCTCCCATACCGGCAAAAAAACAAACAATGATTTCAATTAACAGTAACTTCATTTTTTTCCTCCATTTCTTTTCGGGCATTCAGACATGTTTTTTGAAAAAGTCTGGTGTACATTTCTATTTCTTCTAAAGAAAAGCCCTGAAATAGTTTCTGTCCAAATTAGAACTATTATAATTGGTATGGAAGAAAAGTCAAGATATTTTGTTGTTTTCCTTATAATGGTTATGATACAATAAAGGGAAAAGTAACTATTTTTATTATGAAAAAAGGAGATGCTGTTATGGATGATCCAACTTTAATTGTTAAAGGATCAAACGGGAATTCTTGTCTGAATTTACAGGAATTTTGTGATATGGATCAATTATATAAGCTCATTGATAATTGGTCTAAGTGCAGCGGTATGTATGCGGTTATCGTTGATATGGAAGGAAACCGAACATCGGATTCATTTGGAATGACAGAATTTTGCAATATGATTCATGCAAATGAAAATGGACAGGCAAGTTGTACAGCAACATGGAAATCGGATAAAGAAGGAATATACGTATGTCCGATTGGTTTTTGTGATTTTTCCATACCGATTATTTTGCCTGATGGGCAGACTCTGGGAAAAGTCTTAGCCGGGCAGGCGCTTTCTGTCAAACAAGATGAAGAAGAAATTCTCCAAAAAACAACACAACTTGGGATAGATACAGAAAGGGTCAGGGATATTCTTTCTCGTGTGCATAGAAAAACAGAGAAAGAAATGGAGGGCTCCTACGAACTCTTAAAAGAGATGATTCATTTTTTTATAGAGAAGAACTATTCTATATGGCAAACGAAGAATGAGCTGAAAAAGGCGCCTGAAAAGAAAGACAGGGTACTGTCACAGATTACTCAGATCATGTACAGTTATAACCTGACAGTTGACCTGGAGACAGAGACTTATTCTCTTATTACCGGTACAGGTATGGAACGTACGGTGCAGGAATACAAAAAGCATCATCATCAGGATGATTTGACAAGATTTCAGGAAAGCATCATTCACCCTGCCTATGTGAATCGTTTTAATGCATTACTTAATTTTGAATCCGCCAGAAAAGATCCATCGGAAAACGGATTTAAAGGGAGTTTAGAATATCCGGTGCTTTATCCCGGCGATGATGAATATGAGTGGCATGAGATTAATGTATTTATTGATACGGAAGATGACGGGACTCGAGTTGCAAATATTATTGGACGTGATATTACGGAGGCCCACAATGCCCAGGAAAAAAGCGAGAAAGAACTTCGTGCGGCTGCGGCAAAAAATCAGATTTTGTCAGAGCTCACGAAGATGCTTTACAGCTATAACCTGACATTGAATTTAAGAACAGGCAAGTACAGCATGATCATCGGAAGCGGCATGACCAGGTTTATGGAGATATTTAAATCTACCGATGATTATGAAACTGCCTATAATAAAAAGATTGCTTATCTTGATCCGGAGAATGTCTTTCAATTTGAGGCTCTTGCCAGTTTAGAAGCACTTCGGGCAAGAACAAATGCGAATGGTTTTATCGGTAATCTGGAGTATGGTGCCATCACGGATTATGGCGAAGAATGGCATGAGATCAACGTTTTCATCAGTACCGATGAAAAGGGGGAACCGATTGCCAACATTCTTGGAAGGGATATTACGGATGCCCATAAACGTCAGGAACAACGCGAGATTCAGCAAAAGGCTGCCATGGCCCGTGACCAGCTTCTCTCAGGTGTTACAAAGATGCTTTACGGCTACAACCTTACTGTCAATCTGGAAACATGGAAGTATTCATTGATTACAGGTACAGGCATGAGTGAGGTTCTGAAAACCATGCAGCATACGGATGATTATGTGCTTCTTTATGCAAAGCTTTTTAAGAACATTGCTCCGGAAGATAAAGAAAAGCTGGAAAATCTTATTGGCATCCGTGCGTTGAAGGAAAAAAAGAATGCGACGGGTTTTGTTGGGACACTTTCCTGTCGAGTCATTCTTGGAGATATCAGTGAATGGCATGAAGTAAATCTCTTTATGGGGACAAATGAAGATGGTATTAATGTTGCCAATATTCTCGGAAGGGATATTACCGAAATACATGAGGCTCAGGAACGCCGGGAAAATGAGCTGAAAGCTGTGGCGGC
>JAEDDO010000051.1 GCA_016298055.1 Frisingicoccus sp. | reverse complement strand
TTTTACAACGGACAACTTATGATACAATAGAGCAGAAGAATTAAAAAATAATACACATGGGGGTATAAACATGGAAAGAAGAGTGGGAACAGTTTCAAGAGGCATTCGTTGTCCGATCATCCGTGAAGGAGATAATCTTGTCGAGGTTGTTGTTGACAGTGTTCTGGGAGCAGCAGAGAGTGAAGGATTTGAACTCAGGGACAGAGATGTTATCGGTATTACAGAATCGATTGTGGCACGTGCACAGGGTAATTACGCAACTGTTCAGGATATTGCGGCGGATGTAAAAGCAAAATTAGGCGGAGAAACAGTGGGCGTTATTTTCCCGATTCTTTCACGCAACCGTTTTGCTATTAATCTCAAAGGCATTGCTATGGGATGCAAAAAAGTTGTTTTAATGCTCAGCTATCCGAGTGATGAAGTCGGCAATGCACTGCTGACTTATGATCAGCTGGATGACGCAGGTATCAATCCATATTCGGATGTTTTGACACTGGAAAAATATCGTGAATTATTTGGTGACAATAAGCATGAATTTACAGGTGTTGATTATGTGGAATATTATTCCAATATTATCAGAGAAGCAGGTGCAGAGGTCGAGATTGTTTTTGCAAACCATGCAAAGACTATTTTGAATTATACAGACAAAGTGATCAACTGCGATATTCATACAAGAGTGCGTACAAAACGTATTTTGAAAGAAGCAGGAGCAAAAGTTGTCTGCGGACTGGATGATATTATGACAGAGTCTGTGAACGGCAGCGGTTATAATACAAAATATGGTCTTCTCGGTTCCAATAAATCCACAGAAGATAAGATTAAGTTATTCCCGAACGAATGTAAGGATCTTGTTCTTGATATTCAGTCTGTGATCATGGAAAAGACAGGAAAACATGTGGAAGTTATGGTATATGGTGACGGTGCTTTTAAGGATCCTCAGGGCAAGATCTGGGAGCTGGCAGATCCGGTGGTATCTCCTGCATTCACAGACGGCCTTATCGGTACACCGAATGAATTGAAATTAAAGTATCTTGCAGATAATGATTTTGCAAATTTAAGCGGTGCCGAATTAAAAGAAGCCATTTCCAACAGTATTAAAGCCAAAGAAGACAATCTTGTAGGTAATATGGCATCTCAGGGAACAACACCGAGACAGCTGACAGACTTGATTGGATCTTTATGCGATCTTACTTCCGGTTCAGGAGATAAGGGCACACCGGTTATCTTGATTCAGGGTTATTTTGATAATTTTACAACAGAATAATCGGGAAAATATAATGAATGAAGTTCTAAAGCAATTATATGAAAGAAAATCCATCCGTGTGTTTGAAGACAGGGATATTTCTCAGGAAGATAAGGCCTTGATTCTTAAGGCGGCTGCTATGGCACCAAGTGCAGGTAATCAGCAGCTTTACACAATTTTGGATATTACCGATTCGGCCCTTAAAGAATGTCTTGCAGATACGTGTGATCATCAGCCGTTTATTGCTGATGCAAAGATGGTCCTGATCTTTTGTGCGGACTGTCAGAAATGGTATGAGGGGTTTGTTTCGGCCGGATGTGAGCCAAGAAAACCGGGTGTGGGAGATTTGCTTCTTGCCGTGTCGGATGCGAATATTGCGGCGCAGAATACAGTTGTTGCAGCGCAGAGTCTTGGGATCGGCTCCTGTTATATCGGAGATATTATGGAGAATTGTGAGATTCACAGAAAACTTTTGAATTTACCTGAATATGTTTTTCCGGCAGCCATGCTTGTGTTCGGTTATCCAACCAGACAGCAGATTGAACGGAAAAAGCCGGAACGTGCGGCTATGCAGCATATTGTGCATGAGAACGGTTACAGACATATGAATGAAGAAGAACTGAAAGAAATGTTTGGACCAAAATCTGGTGTGCAGGGATATCGTGAATGGATGAAGGCTTTTTGCGAACGCAAGTTTAATTCGGATTTTTCTGTGGAGATGACACGTTCTGTGGAAGAATATTTAAAGATTTTTCAAGAATAATGTGTGTATTTGATGGTGGGGGACGACGTGGTCGATCCCCCATTTTGCAAAAAAGGATGTTCTGAATGGGTAATTCAGATACATCCTTTTTTGTTCGTATATGCGTGTTCGGCGTATCACACCAGAAGGTTATTTGTTGGCATTGCTTGCCGCAATTTTTACTTTGCTCCACAGATTACTGATGATCTTTCGGGTATCATCATTGAAAACGAAAACTTCGTCCTGATTGTTGTCAGTCCGCGGAATATAAGCGTTAATGCCTTCATAGTCTCCGCCTTCTCCGGACAATTCGTCCATGACTTCCTGGTTTGGTGAGGTGTAACCCACATAACTGGAATTATCATAAGCACCTTCATAGGAGCAGACATGATTGATAAATTCATGAGCCAGATCCGGATTTTTTGCATTGGCCGGAATAACCATGGCGTCGGACCAGAGATTGGTACCTGTTTCCGGAAGATAAAATCCCATATCTTCATTTTCACTCATAACATAGGCGGCATCACCGGAATAGATCAGACCGAGAGCTTTACGACCCTGTACCATATTGTCGATGATCTCATCAGTTACAATTTCCGGTTCCATGGTACGAACACACTGTACAAGCCAGTCATACGCCTGCTGGAGTTCAGATGCATCTTCTGTGTTCATAGAATAGCCGAGAGCCTTTAAGGCCATCATAAAGGAATCACGTTCAGAGTCATATAAGTAAATATTGCCTTTGTATTTTTCATCGAGGAAAATGTTAAAGCCTTCGTTAACAAGGTCTTCTTCGTCAACAACGGTCGTGTCATATACAATACCGACAGTACCCCAGAAGTAAGGGACTGAGTATTCATTATTTGGATCATATGGAAGTCCTTTGACAGCGTCAGCGAGAAGATCCATGCAGTCCAGTTTGTCAGGATCCAGTTTCTGAAGATAATCTTCGTCGATGAGACGCTGGATCATATAATCACTCGGTACGAGAATATCATAGGATTCTCCGTTGGCAACTTTGATATACATCTGTTCATTGGAGTCAAAGTTTTCCATAACAACGGTGGCACCCGTTTTTTCCTCAAAATCCTGAATGATGTTTTCACCGGTATATTCCCCCCAGTTATAGACATGGAGCGTCTGACCTTCATATGGAAGAGAAGAGTCACTCATTTTCATGCCGGAGAAAACAAGGAGTCCAAGAACAAAACATCCGCAGACAGCGGCAGCGGCGACAAATGTTTTTCTTCCGCCTACAGTCTGTTTTTTTGCCTGCTTTGCAAAAAATACCGGTACAAGATTAATGAGAAGCAGGGCAATTGTTATGATAATAACGACCAGCGTGGAAAGTGCGTTGATGCTTGGATTGACACGCTTACTCATCGTATAGACCATAATACTTAAGTTTTTTACACCGCCGCCGGTTACAAAGTAGGAGATGATAAAATCATCAACAGACATTGTAAAGGCAATCAGGGCACCGGATATAATACCCGGTGTGATCTGCGGAACAATGACTTTGATCAGGGCCTGCCAGGGAGTGGCACCAAGGTCCATGGCTGCATCCGCAAGGTTCGGATCCAGAGACCGGATTTTTGGCATAACCGAAAGTATAACGTATGGAATACAGAAGGCAATGTGTGCCAGCAGCATTGTTGTATAGCCTTTTTCAACTCTGAAAGTAATGAACAACAACATAAAACCGATGGCTGTTACGATCTCCGGGTTCATCACCGGGAGATTATTGACCTGTTCCATCAAATCCCGAATGATTTTTTTTGATTTACTCAGTCCGATGGCAGTGATCGTACCGACAACGGTAGAGATCAGAGTGGCGATGAGAGCCACACTAAAAGTTGTGTACAGAGACTGCATCATATCTCTGGATTCCAGCATATGTTTGTACCAGCGCAGGGAAAAACCTGTAAAGCCGGTGAGCGATTTGCTGTCATTGAAGGAAAAAACAATCATGTAAATGATAGGAAGATAGAAGAACAGAATCATTAAAACCATGAGAATTTTTCCAAAAGTACGTTTTTCTTTTTTCATAATGTCTATTCTTCACCTCCGTTATTTCTTTTTTCAATATTTCGTACAGCGATCATCATCACGATCATAATAACGGCCATGATCATGGAAATGGCACTTCCGAAATTCCATTCGCCGGCCGTGATGAACTGATTTTCGATCAGATTTCCGATGAGGAAATACTGTCCTCCGCCGAGAAGTTTCGGAATAAAGAAGGAACTTACTGCCGGAAGAAATACGAGTGTGATACCGTTAATGACACCCGGAAGGGAAAGGGGCAGTGTTACCTTCAAAAAGGTCTGTATTTTATTGGCACCGAGGTCTGCGCTGGCTTCAAGCAGAGAAGTATCCATTTTTGTCAGCGATGTATGGATCTGCAGGATCATAAAAGGTATGAAGTTGTAGACCATACCGAGGAGGACGGCACCTTCTGTGTAAAGAAGTTCCTGATTCCCCAAACCGAAAATACTTAAAATCTGCTGGATAATGCCGTCTTCACTGAGCAGACCGATCCATGCATAGGTTCTTACAAGCATGTTGATCCAGGTCGGCAGTGTAATACATAAAATCAAAATGTTCTGCATGCGCTCGCTGTTGCCGGAAATAAAATAGGCTACCGGATATCCGAGCAGAAGGCAGATGACGGTCGTCTTTATTGCAATAAATATGGAACGCCAAAGGATTAATAAAAAGTCGGGGTCGGTGAAAAATTTGGCGTAATGTTCCAGTGTCAGGGTGAAAGAAATGATGCTGTTTCCCTGTTGTGTGAAGGAATAGATGGCAATCAGAGCCATCGGCATGACAAGCATCAGCACAGCCCAGACGATATAAGGAACGGCTAACTGGGAGAAGCGTTTCATTCAAATACCACCTTTGACATGACATGAATATCTTCCGGGAAGAATGTCAGTCCGACCACCTGACCTACTTCCGTGTAATCGGTCGTATGAATCTTAAATTCCCGTCCTGTCGTGGAGAAAGTGATTTTATAGACACCCTCTTTAATATTTTCAGGATCAAAATCATAATCCACACTGATATCGATACTTTGATTTTCATCGCTTAATTTCCAGCCCTGAGCATTCGCCCATGTTTTGATGTCCGTGTCCAGAGCCTGGGATTCGGTAATTTCATCTACAGATTTAAAGAAGTTAAATGCCATAATCGCTTCATTGGCTTTTTCATTTTTGACAAATGGCTGATTGACCACGTAAATATTTCTCTGAATGCTTGTACCGCCGGAAGTGGAGAAGGTGACAGGATAGCAGCCGATCTCCTCTTTAAGATCATATTCGATTTTGGCAATGGAAATATATTCGTCATCTTCCGGTGTCCATGCCTGAGCATTGGACAGAGCGATAATTTCTTTGTCATCCAGATCTTTTAAATCTTCAATATCTACAAAGAAGTCATTGGCACTGATCTTTTCTTTTCCGTTTTCACTTGTAACATCACGATTGCGGATGACATGCATGTTGGCGGTCACTGTTGTACCCGGAACGGTTTCTACAATAATTTCATAGTGCACGCCTTTAAAGAGGACACTTAAAACTTCGCCTGTCATCTTTCCGTGTTCGACATCGACAATATCGATATCCTCCGGACGGATGACCACATCCACCTTTTCATTCTGACGGAAACCGAAATCCACACAGTCAAAGGTAATGTCATCAAAACGTACCTTGTAATCTTCAAGCATAACGGCCGGTATGATATTACTCTCACCGATAAAATTGGCCACATAGGAGTTTGCCGGCTCATTATAAATTTCTTCCGGTGTCCCCACCTGCTGAATCTCGCCGTTTTTCATGACAACGATCTTATCGGACATGGTCAGAGCTTCTTCCTGGTCATGAGTGACAAAAATAAAGGTAATACCGACCTCCTGCTGGATACGTTTCAATTCGTACTGCATTTCTTTTCTGAGTTTTAAATCGAGAGCTGCAAGGGGCTCATCAAGGAGGAGTACCTTTGGTTCATTGACCAGAGCTCTTGCGATCGCAACACGCTGCTGCTGACCGCCGGATAACCGGGTCGTATTTTTATTTTCATAACCTTCAAGTCCGATGAGTTTGAGCATCTTCATGACTTTCTGTTCAATAACGTCTTTACTCATCTTTTTTATCTTCAGACCAAAGGCAATATTTTCATAAACGCTTAAATGCGGAAAGAGCGCATATTTCTGAAATACAGTGTTTAATTCACGCTCATAGGGGGGCTTGTTACTGATCTCCTCACCATCGAACATCACACTGCCTTCATCCGTGTTTAAAAATCCGCCGAGAATACGGAGCAGTGTTGTTTTTCCACAGCCGCTCGGACCAAGTAAAGTGACGAATTCATTTTCGTAAATATCCAGATTAATGCCTTTTAATACAATCTGGCCGTCAAAACTTTTTACGATATTCCGAAACTCAATCAGTTTCTTTTCTTCCATATCACCTTCCCCTTTCTGTAAAAGTATTGAATAGTAATTTATTATACCTATTTGCGGGCGTATTGTGCAATAGTGTTTTCGATATTTAAACAAATAATTTGATATTTATCGACATATAAAATGAAAAGGGCTTGCCGAAGCAGTAATATATATAGTATACTAATCGTCGGACTCTGATTTAGTAATAAATTAGAGAATTTGTAAAAAAAATGGAGATTAGAATGGAAAAGAAAGAAACAAGGGGCAGCTTTACAGGAAGCGTCGGATTTGTTCTGGCTGCGGCAGGAAGTGCTGTAGGACTTGGAAATATCTGGCGATTTCCTTATCTGGCTGCAAAAGATGGCGGCGGCATATTTTTATTATGCTATCTGATATTGGCATTAACTTTTGGATTTACACTTTTGACAACAGAGATCGCAATCGGACGTAAGACCGGACAAAGTCCGCTGACAGCTTATCGTGCCATGCATCCAAAGATGGGATGGGTCGGTATTCTTGCCAGTCTGATACCTGCGATCATTCTGCCTTACTATTGTGCGATCGGCGGATGGGTATTGAAATATCTTGCCGCTTATGCAACAGGGCAGGGGAAGAGTGCCGTATCCGATGGTTACTTTACTTCCTTTATCACATCCCAGTGGAGCCCGATCATCTGGTTTGTGATCTTCCTTTTAGCAACGACACTGGTTGTTTATATGGGTGTTGGAAATGGCATTGAACGTTTATCAAGAATTCTGATGCCGATACTGCTTGTCTTAATCGTCGTCATTGCAGTATTTTCACTGACACTGAGTCATACAGATGAAAGCGGTGTGACACGTACAGGACTTCAGGGATTTTGGGTTTACGTGGTGCCGGATTTTACAGGCTTGACTTTGAAAAAATTCATCATGATCCTTATGGACGCTATGGGACAGTTATTCTATTCCATCAGTGTGGCTATGGGTATTATGATTACTTATGGTTCTTATGTGCGTAAAGAGACCAATCTTGTCCGGGCGGTGAATCAGATTGAGATATTTGATACACTGGTTGCTTTCCTGGCCGGACTTATGATCGTTCCTGCTGTTTATACATTTATGGGAACAGAAGGTATGGCCGGAGGACCGAGTCTCATGTTTGTATCTCTTCCGAAAGTGTTCGGAGCTATGGGCATTGCGGGAAATATTGTCGGAATTGTTTTCTTCGTGACGGTAGCCTTTGCGGCGCTGACCTCTTCTGTGTCCGTTATGGAAGCAGTTGTTTCAAGTGTTATGGATAAATTCCACGTTAAACGGCAAAATGCGGCTCTCGGTGTCGTGATTGTGACATTAATTCTTGGCGTTGTTGTTTGCCTTGGTTATAATCTGCTTTATTTTGAAGTGACACTTCCAAATGGTTCGGTCGGACAGGTGCTGGATATTATGGATTACATCAGTAACTATTGCCTGATGCCTGTTGTGGCTATTGCAAACTGTATTCTGATCGGATGGATCCTCACACCAAAGACCATTATTGATGAAGTTACAGGTAAGGGTATTTACAAATTTGGTCGTGAAAAACTGTATGTTGTTATGATTAAAATTGTTGCTCCGATTTTGCTGCTGTTTTTGTTTATGCAGTCACTCGGAATCTTTAAATAAGGGTGGCAGGTTTCTTTCTTAAAGTAAGGGAACCTGTCACCCCTTTTCGATTTTTGTAGGAATTATAAATTAGATATGTTAAAATTAAATAATAAAAGTCATATGATATTATGCTTACGTTAAAATAATATCCAGGGGGTGCATCATGAATACACAAAATAGAATGAGCCAGGAAGAGGCTATAAGAAAGTTTTTGCGTGTATGCATGGATTATACAAAAGATGAAGGTGCAATGGATTTGATACTCGCATATCTTGGCGAATATTATGGTGCGGATCGCTCTTATATATTTGTGTTTAATGGGGAGAGCAAAGAAACCGGAGATGTTTACGAATGGTGTCGTCATGACATAGCATCGGGGGAGGATGTGCTTCGTCATATTTCATCTGAAGATATGGAATGTCTGATTAAGGTTTTTGAAGAAAAAGGAGAGTTTTTTGTTCGTTTTTCGGATAAGGAGAAGGATTCGGATTCCATAAGTAACCCTATTCTTGATATGCAGGAAATTCATAGTTTTATGGCGGCTCCTTTGATTCTTCACGACAGAATTGTTGGTTTTCTGGGGATTTGTAATCCATGCAGATGTACGGAACACCTTTTGTTGTTAACGGTAGCGGCATCTTCCTGCTATAGTGAAATCAGAGACAGACAACCGAAAAATCCAAATAATGAAACGTCAGTCCAGATACCGGAAGACCGTATGAAGATCATACAGTCTTTAAGTGAAATTTATACTTCTGCATATTTTATTGACATTGAGAAGAATTATTTTACGGAAATTTCATCGGCATCACAGGTGCACACGCATATCGGTGCGTCCGGAGATGCCAAGGAACGGCTGAATTATTTTTGTCATCACATGGTGATGCCTGAATATACAGATGAGATGCTGGAATTTGTCAATCTGTCCACACTGGATAAAAGATTTTGCAAAACACGTATATTGTCGAAACAGTATCGAAGCAGGGTATTTATGTCCGAAAAAACGGGTAATTGGATGGAATGTTGTTTTATTGAAAGTGACCGGGATGAGGATGGGCGATTGGCTCACGTGATTTTTGCGACCCAGTCGATTCATGAGGCAAAGGTCAGAGAGCTGGAAGCACAGGAAAAATTGCAGAAGACGAATGATGAGCTTGCAGGGCTTTTAAAAGCCGAAAAACAGCATACAGCGATCATCAGCGCTTTAAGTAATATTTTCTTTGCATTGTATTTTATTGATCTTGAGAAGAATTCTTTTCAGGAGCTGATTCAGCTTGACAGTTTACATCATGTTTACAGTCAGAAGGGAAATGCGCGATATGCTTTAAAAACGCTGGTGGAAACACTGGTGTCCGATGAATATCGGCCTGCTATGCGTATTTTTACTGATTTTGATACGATTGATATGCGGCTTAAAGAACAGAACATTATTATACAGGAATATGTTCCTTCTTCCGGCGGCTGGGCCAGATGCAGTTTTATTCCGGTGGAGAGAGATTCAGAGGGAAAAAATTTAAAGGTTCTGTGTACACTTCGAAATATTACCGCAGACAAGAAAGCAGTGGAAACCCAGGATAACCTGATTCAGGCATTGGCCATTTCATATGAAAATGTTTATGCGGTCAACATGGATACAGTGGAGGCTGTATGCTATCGTATGGGTCAGGCGATGAGTGAACGGTACGGAAAGAAATTTGCGATAGGAAATTATGAGGAGAATATCCGTTCCTATATTGACAATGATGTTCTTGAGGAAGACAGATATTTGTTCGATGCAATCTGTTCTGTTGAAAATGTGCGGGAACTTCTGAGGGATAAGCAGGCGTATTATTTTAATTACAGAGTATTTCGTAATAATAAGGAAGAATATTACCAATGTCAGATCGTGAAGCCGGATAATGAAAGAAATGAGTTTGCTGTAGCTTTTAAGAATATTGATGCGGAGAAAAGACTGGAACTTGTTCAGCAGAAAAAGATTAAAGATGCTCTTGAGTATGTTGAAAAGATCAATGAAACACTGCAGGATGAGATGGAAATAGCCGGTGCACTGAGTAAAGAATATCCGAATGTGCTTCTGCTGGATCTTGCAAAGGACACATCTACGATCATAAAGGTGGACGGTAAGATCATCGAGAAGGAGAAGCGTGTCTCGAAACGCTCTTATGAGGCCGCATGGGATGATTTCATTAAAAAGTATGTTCTGGAGAAGGATCAGGAGAACTTAAAAGCATCCGTTTCCATTCCGGCCGTGCAGCGTGCGCTTGAAGACAGTGATGAATATATATGTACTTACCGTACAATTTATGACAACACAGGCATACATCATTTTCAGGCTGCATTTATGCGAACCTATTCTTACCGTACGGCGGAAAGTCAGATTATTTTAGGTTTCCGAAATGTGGATAATATTGTAGAAGAAGAGCGAAAGCACACGAAGATTCAGGAGGAGCAGCTTCGTATTATCGGGGCATTGAGCCGTGAATACCATAGTCTGTTTAAGATCAACTCCAGGACAAGTAAGATGACCCTTTATCGGACAGACGGCATCGGAATGGAGACACAACAGCTTAATAAATTAATGGAACTGGAAGATTATGAGGCTGTTCTTGATAAATATATCGACCATTATGTTGTTCCCGAAGATCGTGATCGGATTAGAGAGGCCACTACACTGAATGTACTTATGAAACGGGTTCCTGAGACGGGGCTGTATAAGCTGGGTTACAGAAGAAATATGAATGGTATCATCTCTTATTATGAGATGAATATTGTTAAAACGGTTGATGAGAATGGAACGGCCATATTTATTCTGGGACTGCGCGACGTCAGTGATGAGATGCAGAAGAAATTAAAGCAGGCAAGGGATATTGAAGAGCAGAGTGAGATCATCGAAGGTCTCGGATCGGAATATTATTCAGTTCTTCTTGTAGATCCGGAAAGGGATAGGGTTACTACCTATCGGGCAATTGATGAGGATGGACAGGAGATCGAAGAACATTTCCGAAGACATAACGGTTGTTGGTCAAAGGGAATCCGAAGTTATTCTGAAGAGATGGTATCGGAGGAAAGCCGCGGTGAATTTATTGATAAATTGTCTCTTGAGCATATTCGGGCAGACGGGGAGGCTTATTCTTTTACATATGAAAAACTTATCGATGGCGGTATTGTATATCTGCAGGCGAGGGTTGCCTTTGTAGAAGAAAAGGACGGTAGATTCGTTGCAGTTGTGGGAACACGAAATGTGGATGATCTGATCAAGAAAGAGCGGCAGCAGGAGATGGCGCTTCAGGCCGCATTTGATGCTGCGGAAGCGGCAAATAAAGCAAAGACGGATTTTCTGTCCAATATGTCTCACGATATACGAACACCTATGAATGGAATCATCGGTATGACGGCCATCGCCGCAACCCATATTGATGATAAGGAGCGTGTCCGTGATTGTCTGCAGAAGATCACTCAGGCCAGCAAACATTTGCTCAGTCTGATCAACGAAGTTCTGGATATGAGTAAAATAGAATCGGGGAAAGTCGATCTGAATGAAGAAGAATTTAACCTTTCAGATCTGATCGATAACCTGCTCACAATGACCAGTTCTCAGATTGAAAAGCATCATCACGAGCTGTCTGTCAATATTTCCGGGGTTGTCCATGAAGCCGTTGTCGGTGACAGTCTTCGAATACAGAAGATATTTACCAATCTGATGAGTAATGCGGTGAAATTTACGCCGGACGGAGGAAAGATCCAGCTCTCAATTTCAGAAAAACCTTCGAATCAGGCAAAAGTCGGATGCTATGAGTTCATATTCGAAGATAATGGGATGGGCATGAGTGAAGAATTTTTAGATCAGATCTTTGAGCCTTTTTCCAGAGCTTCGGATGGTCGGGTGAACAGAATACAGGGAACAGGTCTTGGCATGCCGATCAGCCGGAATATTGTCCGGATGATGGGAGGCGATATTAAAGTCGAGAGCACATTCGGCAAAGGTTCCCGATTCACGGTGACGATTTATCTGAAACTTCAGGAGAATGTAGAACTTCATTATGATAAATTTATTGATCTGGATGTTCTTGTGGCCGATGATGATACCTTATCGCTTGAATCCTGCTGTGGCATTTTAAACGATTTTGGTATGCGGGCTAAAGGAGTCTCCAGCGGCAGAGAAGCTGTTGCATCTGTCGTGGAACATCATGAACAGAAACGTGACTATTTTGCCTGTATTATCGATTGGAAGATGCCGGATATGGACGGGATTGAAACGACAAAAGCGATACGAAAAGCCGTCGGAAAAGGTGTGCCGATCATTATTATTTCCGCCTATGACTGGTCAGATATTGAGCAGGAAGCCAGAGCGGCCGGTGCAAACGCATTTATAAGTAAACCTTTGTTCCGCTCAAGACTTGCAAAAACTTTTAACATGCTTGTGGGTGAAGAAGATACGAAAGAGCAGGAAGCACCTTTTGCTGATCTGGATCAGATGGATTTTACAGGTCGTCGCGCACTGCTTGTAGAGGACAATGAACTGAATGCGGAAATAGCCACAGAGATTCTGGAAATGACGGGACTGGCTGTAGAACATGCAGCGGACGGAGCCGAAGCGGTTGATAAGATGTCCGGATGTGAAGACGGCTATTATAATATTATTTTTATGGATATCCAGATGCCGAATATGAACGGATATGATGCGACGAGAGTCATTCGTGCCATGGATCGAAACTATTGCAGACAGGTACCGATCGTTGCCATGACAGCGAATGCATTTGCAGAGGACGTCCTGGCGGCAAAAACCGTCGGAATGAATGAACATATCGCGAAACCTCTGGATTTGAAGGCACTTGCGAAAACGTTGAACAGGTGGCTTTAGAAATGTAAATAATACATAAAAAGATGGGGCTATAATACAAAAAATATGTCAATAATAGATAAAGAATAATAGGGATAAATGTGAACTATTAATATAGACGTAAATGATTTTTAATGTTACAATAAAGACATCTTATAAAGTATTGCT
>JAEDDO010000225.1 GCA_016298055.1 Frisingicoccus sp. | reverse complement strand
GCGGATGCCTGGCCAGAAGAGTGGGATCTGTGGGCTGCCGTCTGGTTAATGAGCGGGGAGATGCCGTCCGGTGATTTTATGATTGAAAACAAAAAAATGTAAATAGGATTTGCAAATTTAAAAAAATATTGTATAATATAGGCGAATGTGCAACTGGCGGATGAGTGGGAGAAACCACGAGGGAGCACATTTTTATATGGAAGTCGACCGCCTGGGCGCTTTTATTCAGCGTGCCCAGACGGTTTTTTATTTTAAAGGATATTTTACGATTTGGGCATTAAGTGGAAATTTTTATGTTTTAAGGAGGAAAAAAGATGGAATTTAAAACAGATATCCAGATTGCACAGGAATGTCAGATGGCACCGATTACAGAAATTGCAGCAAAAGCAGGCATTGATGACAAATATCTTGAACAGTACGGAAAGTACAAAGCAAAAATTGACTATAATTTATTAAAAGAAAGTGACCGGAAGGACGGGAAATTAATCCTTGTTACGGCCATCAACCCGACACCGGCCGGTGAAGGTAAAACAACAACAACCATTGGCCTTGCAGATGGTCTTCAGAGACTGGGCAAGAAGGTTATGGTCGCACTCCGCGAGCCGTCTCTCGGACCGGTGTTCGGCGTAAAGGGCGGAGCTGCAGGCGGCGGTTATGCGCAGGTTGTTCCAATGGAAGATATCAATCTTCATTTTACAGGTGATTTTCATGCCATCGGAGCTGCAAACAACCTTCTTGCAGCCATGATCGATAATCACATTTATCAGGGAAATGAATTGAACATCGACCCTAGAAAAATCACATGGAGACGCTGTGTTGATATGAACGACCGTCAGCTTCGTTTTGTTGTCGACGGCCTTGGCGGAAAACCAAACGGAACGCCTCGCGAAGACGGATATGATATCACAGTAGCATCTGAAATTATGGCAGTGCTCTGTCTTGCAAAAGATATTACAGACTTAAAAGAACGTCTTTCCCGTATTATCATTGGTTACACATACGGAAAGCCTTCCGAACAGAAACCTGTAACCGCAGGCGATCTTCACGCTGAAGGTGCTATGGCAGCACTTCTTAAAGATGCATTGAAACCAAATCTTGTACAGACACTTGAAAAAGTACCGGCCATCGTACACGGTGGACCGTTTGCTAATATTGCTCACGGATGCAACTCTGTAACAGCAACCCGAATGGCTATGAAATTAGCAGATTATGCAATCACAGAAGCCGGCTTTGGTGCAGACCTCGGTGCCGAAAAATTCCTGGATATCAAATGCCGTATGGCAGGCATCAAGCCAAATGCAGTGGTTATTGTTGCAACCGTTCGTGCCCTTAAATATAACGGCGGTGTTGCGAAGGCCGATCTGAATAATGAAAATCTGGAAGCACTGGAAAAAGGTCTTCCGAACCTGCTTAAACATGTAAGTAATATCCGAAACGTCTATAAACTTCCATGTGTTGTTGCAATTAATGCATTTCCAACGGATACAAAGGCAGAACTGGATCTGGTAGAATCCAAATGCAGGGAACTCGGTGTCAATGTTGCGCTTTCTGAAGTCTGGGCACAGGGCGGTGAAGGCGGAAAGAAACTGGCAGAAGAGGTTATTCGCCTTGCAGAAGAATCCAATGATGACTTCACTTTCTCCTATGAGCTGGATGGAAGTATTGAGGATAAATTAAATCAGATCGTTCAGAAAATCTACGGAGGAAAGCGTGTTGTTCTTACAGCTCAGGCTCAGAAACAGGCGAAGGAGCTGGAAGCACTCGGATTCGGCAATTGTCCGATCTGTGTGGCTAAGACGCAGTACAGTTTAACGGATGACCAGAAGAAACTGGGCGCACCGACAGACTTTGAAGTGACCGTGCGTAACCTTAAGATTTCTGCCGGTGCCGGCTTTATTGTAGCACTCACTGGCGAGATTATGACAATGCCGGGTTTGCCGAAAGTTCCGGCAGCGGTGCGTATTGATGTGGATGAGAACGGTGTCATTTCCGGTCTTTTCTAAAAATGTATATTTTAGATCCTGTAAGCGGTCGGCAGTTTATGCCGGCCGCTTTCTGTTTCATGTTATATTGTGTATGAAGATGAAAGAAGGGTTTGTATCGATGGTCATTTTATGTGGATATCTGCCCTTTTTTTGGAAATGTAGTATAATAAATAAATCAGGACAGTGGAGGAGAAAAATGACTTCAGATAAAACATCGGAAAACCGCTGAAGGGTATATTTTTAGCATTGACCCGTCAGATCATTTTCCTTTTGCCGCTGCAGATCCTTTTTATATAGTTTCATATATGGAGAAATAGATAAAATGAAGAATCAATTATTTTTTTATAAAGAAGCCGGATCAAATTTTATTGTTGTTCATAAGTTCGCGGAAGACGGAACGATACTCCGTTATGCCGCAGGAGAGGGCGAACATGGGTTAGATCTAATTGTACGCAGCGGGCATGGCCTGGAGGAGATCCGCAAAGAGCTTGAGCAGGTGGTACAGGGACTGGATCTGACTGCATGGACAAAATTTGATAATATTGAAGAAGAAATGGAACTGACCCATTTTGAGACCTGCATGGGTCCCGTGGAAAAAGCCTATGCATTTGTCATTGAGTGGTAAGTTGACGGTATACAGCTGAGTCAGCTCTGCTCCCCAATGCGCAGCATATGAAATCCTTCACCGTGAACTTCGCTGGATTCAAGAATGATGGAAAAGGATTCC
>JAEDDO010000224.1 GCA_016298055.1 Frisingicoccus sp. | reverse complement strand
CATGTCGGGCATACTTTATTAACAAATTCATCTACCTGTTCTTCTGTCATTGTACCTGCAGCATGAGAACCTACCGCTTCAAACATGCTGGAAAGGCTTCGTTTCTCACCGCTCACACGGCCGGCAAGCATCGGTCCGCCGCTGACAAATACTGTCGGAATATTTAAACGTGCTGCTGCCATTAAAAGACCCGGAACGTTCTTATCACAGTTCGGCACCATAACAAGAGCATCAAACTGATGGGCAAGGGCCATACACTCTGTGGAATCCGCAATCAGATCTCTTGTAACAAGAGAATATTTCATACCGATATGTCCCATGGCAATACCGTCACATACAGCAATGGCCGGGAACACGATCGGCGTACCGCCTGCCATGGCAACACCCATTTTTACCGCATCTACAATCTTATCAATGTTCATATGTCCGGGTACAATCTCATTATAAGAACTTACAATACCAACGAGAGGTCTCTCAAGTTCTTCCTTTGTCATGCCGAGGGCATTAAATAAAGAACGCTGTGGTGCTGACTGCATTCCCTTCGTTACAACATCGCTTCTCATCTATATCTTCCTTCCTTTAATCCCATAAGTTTACTCTTTAAAACTTTCACACAGTACAGTGCTTTTTGGGATATTATAACACACTTTTCTTACATTGCAATACTTTTGTACTTTTGGACCGCTTTTCATACAAAGCAAAAAAGCAAAAAAATCGAATACTTTTGACTTAAATGCGCTCTGTAATAGCGTCTCCCATCTCTTTACATCCGACGAGTTTACATCCGTCAGACATAATATCAACCGTACGATATCCGTCTTCAAGGACTTTTTGAACTGCCGCTTCAATGGCATCGGCTTCCCCATCCAGATTCAGGGAATATCGAAGGAGCATGGCTGCTGAAAGGATCGTCGCGATCGGATTGGCCTTATTCTGTCCTGCAATATCCGGAGCAGAACCGTGACTTGGTTCATAAACACCGAGGCTTGTTTCACTTAAGCTGGCAGATGAAAGCATGCCGATGGATCCGGTCACTTCACTGGCTTCATCCGATAAAATGTCACCAAACATATTTTCAGTGAGAATAACATCGAACTGGCGTGGATTTTTCACCAACTGCATCGCACAATTGTCAACCAGCATATGGGAGTATGTCACTTCCGGATAATCCTTTGCAACTTCTTCTACAACTTTTCTCCAGAGCCGGGAAGAATCCAGTACATTGGCTTTATCGACACTGACAACATTTTTGCGGCGTTTCATCGCTGTCTCAAAACCTTTGATCGCGATCCGGCGAATTTCATTCTCATCATAAGTGAGTGAGTCATATGCCTTAAGAACACCATTCTCTTCCACTGTTTTTCTTTCTCCGAAGTAAAGACCGCCGGTAAGCTCACGCATAATGACCATATCAAAACCGTCTCCGATGATTTCATCTTTTAACGGACATGCATCCTTAAGTTCTTTATACAGATAAGCCGGACGGATATTGGCAAAAAGTCCGAGAGACTTTCTCAATTTTAAAAGTCCTGCTTCCGGTCTCAAAGATGGTTCCAGCTTATACCATGGAGATGTGGTCGTGTCGCCGCCGATGGAGCCAAGAAGAACCGCATCACTGGCTTTACATGTCGCAATGGCCTCATCTGTCAGCGGAACACCTGTGGCATCGATGGAGCAGCCGCCCATCAATACCTGTGTATAATTAAATGTATGTCCATATTTTTCTGCCACTTTATCAAGAACTTTCATAGCCTCTGTCACGATCTCCGGTCCGATGCCGTCGCCCTTGATTACTGCAATATTACAATTCATCTTTCTCTTCCTTTCGTCACCGATTATTTGTTCTGATTCATGTAATTGATCAATCCGCCTGCTGCGATCAGTTCCTGCATGAATGGCGGGAAGGCTTCACCTTTATATTCCTCATTTTTTGTGCGGTTGTAGATCATACCGTTGTCAAAATCGATTTCAACCTGATCTCCGGCCTCAATCTTTTCTGCAGCTTCTTTACATTCGATGATCGGAAGTCCGATATTAATGGCATTTCTATAGAAAATACGCGCAAATGTCTCAGCGATAACACAGCTGATACCGGAAGCTTTAATAGCGATCGGTGCATGTTCACGGGAAGATCCGCATCCGAAATTCTTTCTTGCCACCATAATGTCGCCGTCTTTTACATTTTTAACAAATTCTGTATCAATATCTTCCATACAATGTGCGGCAAGACCTTTCGGATCTGTTGTTGCCAGATGTCTTGCAGGAATAATAACGTCTGTATCTACATTGTCACCATATTTAAAAACTGAACCAAATGCTTTCATTATCTATATACCTCCTTAGTCTAACTCACATGGACAGGAAATCTTTCCTGTAATCGCACTTGCTGCTGCCACTGCCGGGCTTGCCAGATATATTTCAGATGTTACATGTCCCATACGTCCGACAAAGTTACGGTTCGTTGTGGAAACACATCTTTCACCCTCTGCAAGAATACCCATATAACCGCCAAGGCAAGGTCCGCAGGTCGGTGTACTTACAATCGCACCGGCTTCAATAAATGTCTTGATATATCCGGCTTCCATAGCATCCAGATAAATCTTCTGTGTTGCAGGGATAATGATGACACGAATGCCTTTCGCAATCTTATGTCCCGCCATAATTTCAGCAGCGATCTTAAGGTCTTCAAAACGTCCGTTTGTACAGGAACCGATAAC
>JAEDDO010000223.1 GCA_016298055.1 Frisingicoccus sp. | reverse complement strand
TGGACAAAATTACAATTAATGATCTGACAGAGGGATGCGGAATCAGCCGTATGGCCTTTTATTATCATTTTAAAGACATTTATGATCTTGTGGAATGGGTGTGCATGGAGGATGCTTCGCGGGCACTTCAGGGCAAAAAGACCTATGATACATGGCAGGAGGGACTGTCACAGATTTTTGAAGTGGTTTTGGAAAATAAGCCTTTTATTCTAAATGTTTATCATTCTGTCAGCAGAGAACAGATTGAGAATTATCTGTTTCGTCTGACGCTTGATCTGATCATGGGAGTTGTCGAGGAAAAATCCGCCGGTATGAATCTTTCGGAAGAGGATAAACTATTTATTGCAAATTTTTATAAATATAGTTTTGTGGGAGTTATGCTGGACTGGATTAAAATGGGGATGAAGGTGGATTATCAGGAAATTGTAGACAAAATGTGCCTGACGCTTAAAGGGAATGTAACGAACTCTATTAAAAATTTTTCACAGCAGTAAAACAGGATATTTTTTATCAAAACAGGGGACATGATAAGTTTTTTATCATTGTCTCCTGTTTGTAAATTGAAAAATATATCAATGAGCGGTACCATACGGACATGGAAAGAAGTTAGTGTTTATAATCAGAAAGGTGGTCATTGATATGTCAAAGAAAAATATGAAACTTGGGGTTGCGTCTGCACTTGCTATTGGCGCCGGAGCGGCAATCGTGGCAAAGAAATCAAAGAAAAGTGAAAAAAAGATTAAAAAAGCTGCAGCAGAGCAGAGTGAATATCGAAACACGGAACGAGGAAAATATGAAAAAAACAGCAAGGGAATATACTATAGTAATGGTAATTATGAAGCCTTTGCACGTCCGGAAAAGCCGCAGGGAGTGGATGAAAAAAATGCATATATCGTAGGAAGCGGTCTGGCTTCACTTGCGGCAGCCTGTTTTTTAGTCCGTGACGGTCAGATGCCCGGCTCCCATATTCACATTCTTGAGGCCATGGATATTGCCGGCGGTGCCTGTGATGGTATTTTTGATCCGTCGAGAGGATATGTCATGAGAGGCGGAAGAGAGATGGAAAATCATTTTGAATGTCTGTGGGATCTGTTCCGGAGTATTCCGTCTCTTGAAAAACCGGGAGCATCTGTATTGGATGAATTCTATTGGTTAAATAAACACGATCCGAACTACTCACTTTGCAGAGCGACAGTTGACAGAGGTAAAGATGCCCATACAGACGGAAAATTCAACTTAAGCCAGAAAGGCTGTATGGAAATCATGAAACTCTTTATGACGAAGGATGAAGATCTATATGATAAAACTATTGAGGACGTTTTCGATGATGAAGTATTTAATTCTACTTTCTGGTTATACTGGAGGACCATGTTTGCTTTCGAGAACTGGCACAGTGCATTGGAAATGAAGCTTTATTTCCAGAGATTTATTCATCACATTGCCGGCCTTCCGGATTTTAGCGCACTTAAATTTACGAAATATAATCAGTATGAGTCTTTGATTCTTCCTATGCAGAAATATCTGGAAGATGCAGGAGTGGATTTCCAGTTCAATACAGAAGTGACAAATGTTATTTTTGAAAAGAAAAACGGAAAGAAAGTTGCGGTTGCTATTGATTGTAAAGTCGGAGATACAGAGAAGGGAATTTTGCTTTCAGAAAATGATCTTGTATTTGTGACAAACGGAAGCTGTACGGAAGGCACAATTTACGGAGATCAGGATCATGCGCCGAACGGGGATGCACAGGTTCGTACAAGCGGCTGCTGGACTTTATGGAAAAATATCGCAGAACAGGATCCGTCTTTCGGCCATCCGGAAAAATTCTGTTCGGATATCTCAAAGACGAACTGGGAATCTGCCACAATTACAGTTTTGGATGATAAGATTATTCCGTATATTACGAATATATGCAAACGGGATCCGAAGAGCGGCAAAGTTGTTACCGGCGGTATCGTCAGCTGTCAGGATTCAAAATGGCTGTTAAGCTGGACAATCAACAGACAGGGACAGTTCAAAGAACAGGATCCGGAAAAAGTTTGTGTATGGGTGTATGGCTTGTTCACAGATGTTCCGGGTGATTATGTGAAGAAACCGATGAAAGACTGTACAGGCAAAGAGATTACAGAAGAATGGCTGTATCATATAGGTGTTCCTGTTGATCAGATTGAAGAGCTTGCCGAGAACAGTGCGGTCTGTGTACCGACAATGATGCCTTATATCACCGCTTTCTTTATGCCGAGAACAAAAGGAGACAGACCGGATGTTATCCCGGACGGCTGCGTGAATTTTGCATTTTTAGGACAGTTTGCGGATACACCGAGAGACACGGTATTCACGACAGAATATTCTGTTAGAACTGCGATGGAGGCTGTTTATGGACTTCTCGGAGTGGACAGAGGTGTGCCGGAAGTATGGGGCAGTGTATATGATATCCGTGAACTTCTGGACAGCACGGTTAAACTGATGGATGGAAAATCACCTTTGGAGATTGAACTTCCTGGACCGCTCAATGCCCTTAAAAAGCCATTAATCCATTTGGTGAAAGGAACGGTCGTTGAAAAACTTCTGAGAGAGCATGATGTATTGAAAGACAATATGTTATAAAATGTAAAAACGGGCAAAGTCTGTGGCGGCTTTGTCCGTTTTTACAGGTTTGGGGTAGAAGAGAAATAATTGTTAAAAAAATAGTTGCATGCTATAATAAAATAAATGAGGAAG
>JAEDDO010000050.1 GCA_016298055.1 Frisingicoccus sp. | reverse complement strand
GTAGACAGTGTATGCACGTTGAGGTGATTTTATGCAGGACGTTATGGAAGTCAGCTCGTATATTCAGAAGCAGCGGGCGTTGTATCTTGAAAAAAACGAATGGCTGGATGCTCATTATGAGAAGATCGAACCTCATGCTTTCTATCGTGAGATCTTCCCTGTCGGCTCCTTTGAGCGTGAGGGGCACTGGGAGGACGCGAAAGGCAATGGTTTAGGTATAACTGTCACCGATAAGAAAAAGAGCGCTGACGGGGCTGAAAACGCCTCAGAACGGCGTGGAAACGGTGTTGGTATGATGGTTCATCCCAAAGGAAAAGTAGAGAAATTTATTATCAACGATGGACTTGAGGGATTGGATGAACTGATTAAGGCTGAGTTTGCGGTTATGTCACCGGTGTCTTACTTCGGAAGATCACGCGCTGGTAAATATGCCCGGTATCTTTATGCGATTACCTTCGATCTGGATGGTGTGGATATGCCGCAGCTCAGAGATACCTTCCATCAGATGAACCGTGGTTTTATTCCGGCGGCAACCTTTGTCGTGAACAGCGGAAACGGGCTTCACTTGTACTATGTCCTTGAAAGTCCTGTGGCGATGTATCCGCAGAATCAGAAATTTCTGAAAGAACTGAAATATGTTCTGACGCGCCGGATATGGAACCGGTTTACTTCAAACATCAAGGACCCGCAGGTTCAGGGTGTTCTGCAGGGGTTCCGTGTGGTTGGCAGCGGGACAAAGCTGGGAAAGGATTATCCTGTTGTGGCGTATCGATACGGCAAGCCGGTGTCTCTTGAGTATTTACTTCAGTATGTGCCGGACACGAATGGAGATATGCAGCGTGTGACCGGGATTCTGGAGAAAGCTACGATGTCCATCGAGGAAGCGAAAAAGAAGTATCCGGATTGGTATGAGCGGCGTGTGGTTCGCGGCGAACGGCGCGGCCGGTGGACGGTGAAGCGGGATCTGTACGATTGGTGGCTGCGGAAGATAGAAACGGAGATCCACGTGGGACACCGGTTCTACGGCATTATGACGTTGGCAATTTATGCTGTGAAGTGCAGTATTGATGAAGACGAGCTGCGGCGTGACGCAGACAGGCTGATGAAAATTTTTGATGAGATGAGCTACGAGGATTCCAACCGGTTCACCGTCGAGGATGTTGTCAAGGCTCTTGAGATGTACAACGAGAATTTTGTGACGTTCCCGCGTGCGGATATTGCCAAGTATTCCGGTATTCCGATTCCTCCTAATAAACGAAATTGGAAGAAACAAAGACAACATTTAGAAGTGGCTCGTGCAATTAGAGATGTAAAAGCTAAACAGCAAGGAAAAGATAATTGGTGGCAAGGGAATGGACGACCGAGTAAAGAACAATTTATTCGAGAGTATATGTTTGCCAACCCCGATGTGCGAAAAAAAACAGAGATTGCAACAGCACTTCAGATAGATAGGCATACGGTTGGGAAATATTATGATGCGATACGTGCTGAGATCGATCAACAGAAAAGACTTGAAGAACCGCAGCGGAAACTTGTGGTTGAGAATGGTATATATAAAATCCGGCTTGTTCCAATGGGAGCGTTATCAGAACGTGGATTCAAACCGATAGAGATGACAGTTGATGTTGAGGAAGAAGAAAGTGCAATGCACTTGCAAAGCGAATGATTTTGTGATATACTATATGTAGACATATTTGAAAGTGAGGTAAAATCAGATGGCTTCAAAAGAAAATTCTACTCTCCGGATGGAACCGGAACTGAAAGCACAGGCTGCAGCATTATTCAAGGCTCTTGGAATGGATCTTAGCACAGCAACACGTATGTTTTACATTCAGGCACTGAGATGTCAGGGGCTTCCCTTTGAGGTAAAGCTGGATGAACCGAATGCAATCACACGGGCAGCTCTTGAGGAAGGAGATCAGATGCTTTCTGATCCGTCTGCACCGAGATTTTCAAGCGTGGAAGATCTGTTTGCGGAGTTAAATTCATGATAAAATACGAAATTCAGAGAACTTCTCAGTTTAAGAAAGACTTTAAGCTTGCTGTCAAACGTGGTTGTAGTGTAGAAAAGCTGCAGAAGGTAGTTACAATTCTTGCAAGTGGTGATATGTTACCGGATGAGTACAGCGATCATCCGCTCAGGGGAAATTATAGTGGGTACCGTGAATGCCATATAGAACCGGATTGGCTGCTTGTATATAAGATTTCAGAGAATATCCTGGTATTGACGTTGTACCGAACCGGTACACATAGCGATTTATTCTAACGTAATGTAAATGTGGAAAGTATGGTGACGGAGTGACAAAGACAATAAAACAGATAGCCGATGAGATAGGCGTGACAAAACAGGCTGTATACAAGAGATTCAAGGGGAAATTAAATGCAGCCTGTGCTCCGTATGCTCATACTGTAGATGGGATTCTTTATCTTGATGAGGTAGGCGAGCAGATTATCAAAGATGATTTTGGAAATACCTACTGCTCCAATCGGGATATATTGGAGCGCTCCAATGGAGCACCTGTTGGAGCGGTGGAGCACTCCGTTGGAGCGGTATCATCAGATGTTGAAAAAACGCCAGAAAATCAAGGAATATCAAATAATTTCTGCTCGGAAAGTGAATTTCCGGTATTAGAGAAAATTCCATTGGAGCGCTCCAATTTTGGAGTGGAGCGCTCCAATGGAGCACCTATTGGAGCACCACAAAATGACTGTTCCAAAACAGAATATGTTGCTGAAATAGAGTTTTTACGACGTCAGATCGATCGCCTACAGGACGAACTTGAGAAGGAACGGGAGCATAACCGTGAGAAGGATCGGCAGCTTCTTGATACTCTCGCAAAACTTGCTGAAACGCAAGCTGCTTTGGCTGCAGGACAGAACGCAGAGAAGCAGAAAGCTCTTGCTGAAACGCTGATTGAAGGACAGCAGATGATGGAAGAAGAAAGCAAAGAACCTCCGGAAACGATAGAAGGCAATTTTGACGAAGAATTTCGTGATGAACCTCGTAAGCATGGATTTCTTCAAAGAATATGGGCGGCAATTACGAACAAGTAAGAACCGAACGGCGCTCTTCTATACGGGGGTGTATGTGAGAATAAAGAACAGCACCGGTACTCATATGCCGGTGCTGTTTTGTGTCATGATATTCCAAGCAAGAGATTGATATCTCTTGCGCTGCAGGGCAGCTATCTTGTTTGAAAATTAAGATGTTGAAGAGTTTTCTCCAAATACATACAGATAATAGTCTTCCAGTGTAGGAGCAACCGTTTTTGATCGGTCTGTGGGTTGCTCATCGGCAAGTACACGCAGCAGAACCTTGCCGGTATCCTCGTCACGGGCAATGTTGGTGACACGGAACTTGTCCTGCATTGGCTGGACATCTGATTCAGCGCAAGGGACATTCCAGACCTTTCTTTCGATCTTTTTTGTTAGTTCATGCGGCGGAGCATTATCTACGATTACGCCTTTTTTCAGCATGATGATGTCACGGGCGATAAATTCAATATCTGGCACAACATGAGTGGCGATCAGAACAATCTTATTGAACGCGATCTTGGATATGTAGTTCCGGATGGCAATCCGCTGTTTGGGATCCAGACCGGCAGTCGGTTCATCGAGAATCAGTATTTCTGGAGCACCGAGAACAGCCTGCGCCAATGTTAGACGCTGCTTCATGCCACCGGACAATGCGCCGATTTTACGTTTCGGTACATCGTCCAGTTCGACTGCTGCGAGAATTTCGGGGATTTGTTTCTTCGCTTCTTCTTTCTTGATTCCTTTGAGAGCTGCCATATACCACATAAAGCGTTCTACGGTGAAGTTGGGATATAGTCCTGGATACTGAGGCATAAAGCCGAGTTTTTCACGGAAACGGACACCCATGTGAAGGACATTTTCTGTGTTGCCGGAATCATCGGTATAGGTGATCTCACCGGAGTCAGCTTTGAGATTATCTGTGAGAATGTTCATGAGTGTGGACTTACCAGAACCATTTGGACCGAGGAGAGCATATATGCCGAGTTCAAATGTTGATGAGAATTGATTTATTGCCAAGTTATTTCCATATGCTTTGGTGATAGCATTTATATTAAGTGTCATTTACTCCACATCCTTTTGGTTTCGAATATTCCATAAAGACTGCTTATTATCACTATAATGGAAAAAGCAGCACCTTCTATAGATCTTAGTAAAATAGGAGTTGCTTCCATAACGTCCACATAGTCAATCCGATTCAAAGCTGATATACCTAATGTGGATAAGATTCTTGGAATGAGCGTCAACATTGTTATGTAGATTATTGTTGAACTGCTCTTTTGAGATATTAACGAAAAAGATGTGGTCAGTATAGCAAGTACCATATATGCATGTAATTTAACAAACGCCGAAAGAACAGCAAACTGCCAGATATTGATATTGTATTCAATATCTGAGAAAATTTCTATTGACCATATTGGTGCATTGATTTGGGGAAGTTTATAAGCCATCAATACTGCAATATAATCTATTACAGTCCAGATAAATGAAAAAATCAATGATAGTGTTACCACTGTTCTTACTTTTTGATAGAATGTTTTTTTTCTACCATGTTTGGTTGTTCTTAATATCTGATGGAATCCTTCAGATGATGTACGAGTGTTGTATTCGGCAGCGAAAACATTCGAACAGAGTATGAGAACAAGTGCATATAGAGACCAATCAAAGCCTCTTGTTAATAGCTTCTTCCATCCAGTGTCATACACGAACCAAGCTTCTTTTCCCTCATTTGCCATTTTATCAATATAAGAAACATGGCTTTCGATTTGTTTAAAAATTTCATCATGACTGAAAGCATAATTGTAATCGGAAAGATAGGCGCGGTAGTCATCTAAACTAATTTCTCCATTTGCGTATGCATCGGACATACTCGCATAATTGTTAAGTGTTTCTAAAATATATTTTCGTTCATTCGATATATAAGTTCGTTTTTCTTCATCTATTGGTCCTGAAAGTTCGTTCGTGTAATAATTATATATTTCGTCTGCAAATGATTTAGTTGAATGAAAATCAATATAGACAATAGATAATTTAACAAGAAATAGTATTGCGATCACGAGAAACAGTTTTGATGATATTATTAACTTATATAGTTCTGAAATGAACAAGGACATTGAAAACTCTCTTTTGAAAACAAAAGAGTTTTGCAGGGGTATTGAAAGCGTTCTACGTTTGATTTTGATAGGGCTTGCGTTTTTTACAGTATAACAATGGCTGTATTTTAATATTATAAAAGCTGTAAGTACAACAACAAGTACAAACGTAATGATTATAACAGAAATGTATGAGAGCGGAGTATCGCCAATACGTATTGCTCGATATCGATCTAAGATTGTTGATGAGGTGGAAATCGACATTAAATTAACAGCACGTATGAAGTTTTCACTACTTGGATATTTCATTATAAAGAATATGTAATCAATCCCTAGAACCCCAAGACTACTGATGTATGTAAATAGATAATTATGAAATCCAGTGCTAATTGCAGCGGAAATTACGGTAAAAATAAGAGTCGCAATGAGTTTGAACACAAAATCTATTATAATATATTCTTTGATTGAAAAAACGTATGGACAATAAAGAAAGGTGCTCACCATTTGGATTGGCGATGATGTATTGCTAAGTCCAGTAGTGATATTTATGATAAACAATGTTTCCGCACAAAACAAAAGACAAAGAATTATTGCACTTCCATATATTACGATAAGTTTACTCACTGCTGTATGTAATCTTCCGTGCTTAGTAGTAAATATCAACGATGTTACACCCAACTGATGTTCATTAGTAAAAACAAATCCGCTGACAATCATCGTGCTAAGCAACAAAAAAACCGGCATAAAATCATAAGAAAAATATTTATTCCATCCGCTTACATATTCTGGAGTCAGTGATACGTTCTCTTGTATATTCTGGTATAAACGGATCACTTCAGCTTGATATCTATATATGTAACTTCCTGTATCGAGGCCATTTGGGGAAGAGTTTATGATCTGTGCATATGCGGTTCTTATTGCATGATCTATTTTTGATTGGTAGTTTTGGACGTATTCTTTAATAGATATGATATGGTTAAAGAGCTGGGCATCTTGATAACCTTCAGGCGCATATTTGTTTTTCCATGTTTGCATCTCATATTCTCTATTTCCTAAAGCCATTTGTTCCGACCATATGCGCTGTTGTTCGGAAACGAAATTCTGCATTTGTTGATATTCTTTCTGCATTTCCGTTTCGTTTGATACATACGTTTCCCAAAAACTCAAAAGTGTATCACGGGGTAATTCTTTAGGATTAGGCTTGGTTTGAAAATAACAGATTATAGCATTAACGAGTAGAAGCACAAATACGGATATAATAACAGGTCGGCTACCAAACACTTTTTTCCACTCATATCTGAGCATCAATATCCCTCCTTGATAAAATACACACTCCCATCCGTGACATCAATTCTCATGATAGTGAAATCATCTGATCTATTACTATAATACTGGTCACCATCTTGAAAAACACCATCATTATCTGAATCATCCCAGTATTGATACAAACCATATATGTAGTTGTCTACCACAACCATATTATTGATTTGGTATTTATTGTAATCCTGAGTAAAACTAAACACAACCTCCTTGTTTTCTCCGTTATGCTTACAACGAATAATATTTTCTCCCATTAATTTGACATCACCGTTGTATCCAGTCAGATTGCTTTTACCTATTGTCCTTTTATTTCCATCTAAATAGTAGATGTAGTTTTCGGTCAAACACCAACTTGTACAGCCATCGATAATTTGTTTGGCACTATCATAATCGTTTATGTCAGACATATAGTATACATCTCTCATGCCATCGTTGTCATACAGATCGAAATATATACCAACACCATCAGTTAATACCTTATCTCCGAATTGTCCGATACAGTGTACAATTTCATCCACATTATCGAGGGTACGGGAATACAATCTTTTACCATCAACAAAATAAATCCTTTCATCTTTTATAAACACAAATCTTTCGATGACTACATCTGCGTTGGAATCGCCACCTATAACAAGTACTTCACCGTTACTTGTGTCCATTCTGCACAGCTTAAATATATACTTATCGATATCCTTGTCGAAAACATAATCATAATAGAAACGGTAATTATCGGTGAAAAGTTGATTCAAATATTCTGTAAAGTTTTTTGAGTTATATGTTTCAAGAACCTGAAGTTTTGAATGAACTGTGTCATAACATACGGAATCAGATAAATCAACCGTGCTGCGTATACTTCCATCTGTGTTTCTATAAGTATACGAATACGCTCGTTTATAGTAAATGTTGTCATTATATGCATAAAACCATGCATTGAGTCCATACGTTGGACATTCTGGTGTATTATGCTCACACAATGATAGTGAGCATATGGGGGTACAAAGGCCTGTGGAAGGATTTAGTTTCATTACAGTAGTGTTTTTCTCACCAGGCAAACCGCCCCAAAAGTATATATTTCCATTATCATATTGCAACGAAACAGAAGCATCAACACAATTGTAGGTATACGGTTTATCATTTGCTTCATTATACGAAAAATCGTCGAGAACATACTCAGAAATGTGAATCGGAATATTATCCTGGGTTTCTGAATCACATGCAGATAAATTAAGTAAAAGCATTATAGATGTCATGATAATAACTATTTTTTTCATGTGTCATCCTCCTAATAAAATGCAACCAACGATTTCTCAAAAACGAATAGCTGTTTATGTGAAATGGTCACATAAGATAACTGAGAAATCGTTGGTTGTCATCAAGGTTTATTTGTTCTTCATGTGGATGAAATGGTATGATACGTTAATCTCAGCTGGTATAACTAACAGAGGTGGAGCCTGACCATCCATATGCACCACGCTGAACATAGTGGGATGCGGAAACAGAATCGGGGTTACTACCTGTAGCCGAAATTCTGGCTGTAGTATAATTGGGACCAACGTTATAGTTGGGATATCCTGGTGTATCAGGATAAGTCGCGTTATTAGAACTATTCCATTCAACGAATGATAATGTTACACTAATGTAATCATTCGGATTGGAATCGAGACCTCGATCAGCAGTTGTTTCGGCATAAGCACTATAGGAACTATCCTGAACATTCAGATATGCACTACACTGATATCCACCAGTAAGTACACCGCTATCTGTGTCGGTTTTAGCGTATACAGTAGCGCATAACGTAAAAATGAGGTTCTTCATAATTAATGGTGTGTACCAAGAGAATGAGGAATCGAAATAAAGCGAATATAGGTGAAGAAAAAGTCCAGATTTCTAAATCCGTAAGCGTTCCGCTTGGCAACTTTGATTTTGTTGTTGAAACCTTCAAGCCTGCTGGTGTAGATATGGAATTTTGCATGAGCGACCAAACCGTCAAGTCGTTTGACCTTTTGGCGAGCGAACTTCATGAGAGCCGGAACACCGCTGTGAATGGCAGCATCAAACCATTTAAGCCATCTTTCACGTGCTTCATTTGCATCGGTGATTTGAAATAGTTGGATCAATTCTTCCTTCATCGCATAGCAAAGCGCAAGATCTGAATGGGTGGCAAGGATCTCATTCAGGTTTTGCGCTTTCTCCTCAGAGAGCTTGTCATGGTTCTGAAGCAATACCCATCTTGCCTTCTTGATCCGACTGTAGAGCTGCTTTTCGGATTTCACCTCGGCAGCAGAAGCAGAGCCTTTCTTCGTCAGTTCTATCGACTTTTCTTTATGGCTTTTGGCCGCTTCCAAGCGAACCTGTCCGAGTACGTCTCTGCTGTATTGAGCCTGTATGTGGTAACGGTCGTAGACAATCTCGGCGCCCGGCAGATACCGATGTACCAGAGTATTGTACGATGCGTTCATGTCCATGGCAACGGCCTTCACCTCGGATAGATAATCCGAGTCGGCGAATGCCTCGAAAAACTTCGAAAAATCCTTGATGGTACGTCCTTTTCCTACCCAAAGAATATCTCCTCTTATCAAATCCATCACGCAAGTAGCGTAACGATGACCCTTACGGATAGCAAACTCGTCAACAGCCAGATAGTACGGACGATATGTGGATTTGAGCTGTTCCCGGTCATGGGCTTCCAAGATGTATTCCATTCTCATCTTTTCCAACTTCCGGACGGTATTCCAATGGATACCGAAAAAGGTTGCTATGGAAGCTGTCGGCATCTTATATTTCATCAGCTCGAAAATCCAAGTAACGCATCGCTTGGTCAGATTCATTCCCGGAGCCTTAAACGGGTTGTTTTCACAGAACGTGCCGCCACACTCCTTGCAACGATATCTGTGCTGATGAATTTCGTAAACAGTGACACAACCCGGAACATACGGTATATCGGTCAATCTTACCTTGCGTATTCCGTGTCCGCTGACCCGACCACTGCACATCGGGCAGACTACGTCTGATGCCTTTTGTCGGCTGTTGATTTCGAGTATTCGCTTTCCATTTTCAAATCTTTCGGAATTGTTGCAAAAATACTGTTGATATTCTACTTGAAATGTGGTATGATAGGTGTGAGCCATAGTTCCCCCGGTGTATTGTTTGTGTGGTTACTTACATTATACCACAAAGGGAGCTCTTGGCTCTTCTTTTTATTTCGTTTTTTTACTCAAACACCAAAAAATGTGATGAACCAAAAATGAGACACATTGATACAGCTATTGCTATTACCGATTTCTTCATGAGCTGTTACTCCTTTCATCAAAATTTTGGTTTGATAGAAAAAGCGCATAGACTGATCTGCAAGTCAAAACGGACAACTTACAGCCAACCTATGCGCCAACGTGAATACGCTTGATCGGATATGGTAGGGTATGGATCAGAATGTCGACCGATGGCGTAGGCATAGGATGGCATGTAAGGCGGTTCAGTTCGAATACCATATTCATCTCACTCCCTTTCTATAAGGTGAACTGATCTGTCTGTTTGGAACTTGTTGGGACAATATTCCATCTGATCGATTTTATTATAACACGGATTTGATAATTTGTCAATATACTTTATAACAATTTCGTATTGATTTTTTTATTGAGATGTGATATAATGAGGCTGGATGGATGTAAAGTAGAATGACGACCGATATACGGGCGGCTGCTAACAGTCGCCCGGGATTATTCTGTCCGAAATAATTAAGGAGCGTACCAAGTTATCATGACCGGGATAAATGTAATGGGATATGACCTTGAGGAGGTCAGAAAGGAGATTCACACACCGAAAAAAAGTACATCATACGAGTTATGCGAAGATATTATAAAAGAAATTACTCATATGCGGCAGTACAACAATCTGTCACAGCAGGATTTGGCGGATAAGAGCGGAGTGAAGCAGCCGATGATTGCTCGGTTTGAGCGTGGAATCAACACGCCGAACATGAGCACGGTACTCAAGCTGCTTGCTGCGTTCGGTAAGACCCTATACATCGGAGATCTGAAGAACGTGGAGCTTGAGGACGGTAGAGAATCCGCTGCCGACAACGCCGATCCGACAGAACTGCAGAGTGAGATCTCCCGACCGAATGACGATATCTCAAGAGGATAACCAGAGCACTTCCGTTCCGGCATTGACGCTCGGACGGAAGTGCTCTTCTTATCTGGATGACGCGGCAGAAAATTTACAAATAATAACAAGCAAATGTAATGCAAAATGCTTGCAAAAATCTGCAAATTGGTGTATAATAGTGATGGTGAAAGGAGTGAGCATTTTGGATAAAGTAGTAAATGTCAATTTCCGACTGAGCGCAACGGACAAAAAGCTCTTTGAGAGTGCCTGCGCCGATATGGGAATGTCTGTAAGCACAGCACTGACGATCTTTTCAAAAATTGTAGGACGGGAACGCCGGATCCCGTTTGAGATCTCGGCGGATATGTTTTATTCCGAAAGCAACATGGCACATCTGCGCCGTGGTATTGCAGCACTCAATGCGGGGAAAGGCGAAGAACACGAACCGATTGAGGTAGAGGATGAATGAAGAAGGTCTGGTTTGATGAAGCCTGGGCAGACTATCTGTATTGGCAAAGCCAGGACAAGAAAACACTGAAGCGGATCAATGAGCTGCTTCGTGACATCGAGCGCAGCAACTTTGACGGTATCGGAAAGCCGGAGCCGCTGAAAGGGGAATTGAGTGGATTCTGGAGCCGGCGGATCGATGCTACGAACCGTTTTGTGTACCGTATCGAGAATGGTGTGCTTGAGATCCTGTCGTGCAAGGGACACTATGAAGATTGATGTTCCGGCGATCTGACGTGCGGCGGAACATCAAAAAAAGGGGGAGCAGTCCGCAGACGGACGTTCCTGTCGGCTAATATTACGATGTGGGAGAAATCAGTAAATCATGAAACGGCTGAAAATCCAACAAAAATAGAATCAAAAAATATTAACGGAAAATACATGGTGTGTTAATTGCATTATTTGGTTGAATTTGGTATAATAAAAACGACAATAGGATAAATGTCTTCTGGCTTCGCTTTTTCCGAAAGATCAGTTCGCACGTATAGGAAAGAGGTGACGGAGATATGATGTTAGAACTGAGATGCGAGTGCAGTCATATGCGTTATTGGATGCACGAACACCTGGGATTGTCAATATTATATCCAATAAAGATTGTAAGGAATGGCGCATAGATGCACTACGAAAAAGTAAGTGTGTCTGTGCGCCTTTGTGTTTGTGGAGGAACAGTATGAATCAAAAATGTATGCGAGGAATAATCATTTGTATCATGGCGGTGATGTGTATTTTGGGACTCATTGGATGTAATGGTGAGACAGAAGATATATTTGTAGTCGATACGGATGAAATGACAAAACAGAAACAAGATGGAATGGAGGGCGTTGAACGTGTAAAAATCACAGCGGATGTAACAAAAATTGCAGATGGATATTTTTCTGGTTTTCACGATCTTAAATACATTGACGTTGCAGAAGATAATGGGAAATATCAGTCTATCAATGGAGTGTTGTATACCAAAGACGGATCTGCTCTTGTTGCGTATCCTATGGCAAAGGATGTGAGTACGTATACTATACCAGATAAATGTGTAGCGGTGTATTCATATGCGTTTGCTGGAAGCAAGTTAGAGCGAATTGTTTTATCCGATGAAATGTATGAAATAGGATATTATTCGTTTAATAATTGTGATCGTTTAACATCAATGAATATTCCAAAAAATGTATATTACATCTCTGCGGGAGCTTTTACTAATTGCGATAACTTAGAATCTCTGAATGTTGATGAAGCTAATCAGTATTTTGCTGATATAGATGGTGTTCTCTTTAATTCTCAGAAGGATGTTTTGCATACATATCCCGGCGGAAAGAAAGATAGTTCTTATATCTTGCCGGATACATGTACGACGGTAGGGGAGTATTCTTTTTCAGGGTGTTTATATCTAGAAGAGATAATCATAACAGAGGATGTGAATGTGCTAGATAACGCTTTTTCAGAATCACACATTGAATGTGTTCGGAGCGAAGATGTCATCAATGAGTGACAATAGCATCAATGATCGTTTCTTATTTGTAAAGTCATTTACACGTTTTCCTGTAAATGTAGAAGGTGACCAGATAAATCAAAGTGATGTTCGTTTTGCAGTTGGTGGATGTCATCTGTTCCTCGATAGAGGCGATATTACACAATCGACATTTAATTCGCTGATTGCAAATGAGGATTTTCCTGCGATTGATTCCAGAGCCATAAGAACAGCGATCCTATACATAGGTGGACAGTATACAGGTGGAAATACAATATTGTTGACTGTGGTTGGGGATAATACAGATAATCCTGGTTCGTATACTGGAGTGACTGCGTGGGAATTACGGCAAATCATCAGAGCCAAGTGGCCGAATTGTAGCATCGGTATAAACTTGGATGGTGGTGGATCAACGCAAATTGCTTACAAGCAGAGTAACGGAACGAGAAAATGGATTGCTCCTCTTGAAGGTAATAATCCTAGAAAAGTATATAATTTTATTACTGTTCCCATGTGATTCTAAATAAATTAGTGACTATGTTCACTGTCCTCGAATGGTGTGCTTGAGATCCTGTCGTGCAAGGGACACTATGAAGATTTATGTTCCGGCGATCTGATGTGCGCTGGAACATCGGAAATAGGGGGGCTGTCCGCAGACAGCTGGGGGAGTTCCCCCAACAGGAACGGACGAATGTGCCGG
>JAEDDO010000222.1 GCA_016298055.1 Frisingicoccus sp. | reverse complement strand
TGGAGCGGAAGCATCAATGTGAGTGAAGATTTCCAGGAGAAATACGAAACGATTGCTGAGAAATTAAAGGAACAGCAGAATTATAAGATTGGAGTGGTTTCATCGGTTAATTTAAATCATGCCACACCTGCAGCCTTTTATGCACATCAGGAATCAAGAAATAATTATTATGAAATCGGTCTCGAATTGATTGACAGCGGATTTGATTATTTTGCCGGAGGTGGTCTGAAAAAGACAACAGGAAGTGAAGGCGATAAGGAAGATCTTTATGTTCTGGCTGAAAAGGCTGGATATAATGTTATTAAAACGCAGGCTGAGGCAGAAAAACTGACTTCAGAGGATGGAAAAGCAATTATCATTGATGAACATCTTGCAGACAGTGATGCTATGGCTTATGAAATTGATCGTCAGGAAGGTGAATGGGCACTGGCCGATTATGTCGAGAAGGGAATTGAGGTTCTTGATAATGACAATGGTTTCTTTATGATGGTCGAAGGTGGAAAAATTGACTGGGCATGTCATGCAAATGATGCTGCTTCAACCATTACAGATACAGTTGCCTTAGATAATGCAGTGGAAAAAGCGGTAGAATTTTACAATGAACATCCGGATGAGACATTGATCATTGTGACCGGAGACCATGAAACCGGTGGATTAACGATTGGTTTTGCGGGAACAGACTATGACACATTTCTTAAAAATTTTGAAAATCAGAAGATTTCTTATGCTAAATATGATGAAGATTATGTGAAGCAATATAAGGAAAATAAGACAGATTTTGATACAGTGATGAAAGATATTACAGAGCTGTTTGGCCTTCAGATACCAAATGGTGTGAATGAAGATACTCAGCAGAAAGACAGTGCGGATCTGCATCCGGAATCAGAGGATAAAGGTGCACTTGTTATGACGGAATATGAGTATGAACAGCTTAAGTCTGCATATGAGACAACGATGGCACGTACCGGTGAGGAAGAAGAATTCGGACAGGAAGAGTATATCAAATATGGAAGTTATGAACCACTGACCGTGACCATCACTCATATTTTAAATAACAAAAGCGGCATCAATTTTGGATCCTATGCGCATACAGGTCTTCCTGTAGAGGTTCTTGTACAGGGCGCAGGTGCAGAAAAATTTGACGGATATTATGATAACACAGATATTTATAACACCATGGCAGAACTTTTAAACGTAAAATAAAGATGAATCTGATATTTTCAAAAAAGAAAAATACTCTGCTCACAACGATATTTGGAATTTTTCTGATTGCAATCCTCATGGTCATTCCAACAGGCTATGAGGATGCTCTTATTTACCAGGGGACTGAACGGGCGACAGGTAAGGTGATTGAAGTAGATAATTCTATGATAAAAACATCCGGGCTTGTCCAGTCGGGTGAGCAAAAATGTATTCTCCTCGTACAGAACGGAATTTTTAAGGGAGAGAAAATCGAAGGCGTGAACTTTTTAGGTGGTTCTCTGGAGAAGGATAAGATTTATAAAATAGGGGACCGGGCATTAGTAACTATAAGCTGTGACGGCGATGTTATTAAATCAGCAATTATGTCAGATCATTATCGCTTAGATAAAGAGATGATTCTGCTGGCGGTTTTTGCAGTATTTTTAGTTGCTTTTGCGGGAAGAAACGGGTTTCAGGCCATACTGTCTTTTTGCATTACAATCTTAATGATATGGAAAATCATGGTACCGTTATATTTAAAGGGGTACTCACCGGTGTGGGTAGGCATTGTGATTACTGCTCTTTTGACGGGAATTATAATATTTTTTGTGTACGGAGTGGATAAACGAACGATTGCAGCTTCGTCAGGAGCTTTATTAGGAATTGCAACGACATGTATATTAGGAATTCTTTTCACAGATTTATTTAAAATTCACGGCGCGATTATGCCGAATGCAGAATCACTTCTTTATAGCGGATATCAGCATCTTGATCTGACATCAATATTTATGAGCAGTATATTTGTAGGGGCTTCCGGAGCAATGATGGATTTGTCCGTGGATATTACTTCTGCGATTTACGAAGTTGTTGAAAAAAGACCGGATATCTCATCTGTGCAGGCGATTAAATCTGGAATGAATGTGGGAAAAGCTGCGATGGGAACAATGACCACGACACTTCTTCTGGCCTATTCCGGAGGATATATTTCATTACTTATGGTATTTATGGCACAGGGAACTCCGATTGACCATATTTTAAATTACAAATATGTGGCATCAGAAATTTTGGATACAGTTGTTGGCAGCTTTGGTCTCATTACAGTTGCACCGTTTACAGCTATTACAGCAGGCGTTTTGCTGGCAAAAAATAAAAATATGTTGCATAATAATTGACTGAGTGGTCAATTATTTGGAGACAGGTTCCTTGCGACTTAGGAACCTGTCTTTTTTAGATAATGAACATCTAGATTCAACGTATTAAACGCTGTCTCTTATAACAAGGTTTGTGTTGACTTCAACTTTTATTGGACGGTAGTGCTTGGTATGTATCACATCGATCAGACGGTTGACTGCAAGTTCGGCCATATAACGGATCGGAACATTGATCGCAGTGAGTTTCGGTTCGATATATGTACATATGGAAGTATTATCAAAGCCTACGATACCTACATCGTTAGGAATTTTATATCCGAATTCTTTTAAAGCCTTCATGACACCGGCGGCAATGAGATCATTGTCGGCAAAATAGCAGTCTACCGGTTTTGTGCC
>JAEDDO010000221.1 GCA_016298055.1 Frisingicoccus sp. | reverse complement strand
GCTTTGAGCGGTCCGTAAAGCGAAATTGACTTATGACCGGATAAACCGACGGTTGTCGGGCCATGTTCACCATAAGCTCCTGTATTAGACAATGTATATAAATCAATTGCCTGAAGTTTTCCCTCCGCATCTGCACCGATCTTTACCGTCACTTCCATCTCATGACGGGAGGTGGATGCGATCATAACCTCTTTTCTTGTGAAGACCATCTTACATGGTTTTCCTGTGAGCCATGTGACAACAGCCGGATAAACTTCTGAAACAGCCGTCTGTTTTGCTCCAAAACCGCCGCCGATTCTCGGCTTCACAACACGAACCTTTGATTTGGATATACCGAGAGCCCGTGCTACGATACGACGTACATGAAATGGAATCTGTGTTGCACTTGTTACGACCAGACGACCGTAGGCATCCAGGGCTGTACTTGTAACAAAAGGTTCCATCATCGCCTGATTATTGGCAAGAGTATGGTATGTTCCCTCAACCACATAGGCGCACTCTTTAAAAACTTCATCCACATCTCCATTAACAAAACCGTCCTGTGCACAAAGATTGCGTTTATTATCTGCTCCCACCGGCATCAGGGACGCCCAGTCATCTTCCGGATGAACGATCACCGGATTGTCTTTCGCCTTTCTGAAATCCAGTACCGGTTCCATAACTTCGTATTTTACTTTAATAAGCTTCATCGCTTTATTGATGGCTTTCATATCATTTCCCGCGATCAAGGCCACCTCGTCACCCACATAGCGTACAATATCTTCCAGAATATAACGGTCATAAGGACTTGCTTCCGGATAGGTCTGTCCCGCCTCTGTAAACCGGATCTTCGGCACATCTTTATAAGTCAGAATACACTCAATTCCCGGAACAAGCTCTGCCTTTGATGTATCGATGGATACAATTTTTGCAAATGCATGGGGACTGCGCAATGCTTTAACGATCAGACTTTCCTTCGGAGCCAGATCGTTCGTATATACAGGTCTGCCGGCCATCAGAGCCATGGCATCCTTTTTGACAACTCTCTTATTAATATAGGATTTCTTATCGGACACCTTCAATGACCTCCCCTTTCTTAAATAACTGGTAATTTGCCTGCGTTACGGCAAGATAATTTCGAATTGCGCGGTACTGACTTTCATATCCGGTACAGCGGCACAGATTTCCTGCCAGATATTCCTTGATCTCCTGTTCTGTCGGCTTGTTCAGCTCTTTTGCCATAGCAAGAACATTCATGATCAGTCCCGGGCTGCAGTAACCGCACTGTTCTGCTCCCTGTTTCGCCATAAAACGAGCAAATTCCTCTGCCTCTTTTGCTACGCCCTCCAGTGTTGTGATTCTGTGGCCTGACGCCCGGGCTGCAGGTACTGAACAGGACAGCACCGTCTTGCCATCCATATAAACCGTACAAAGTCCGCAATTTGTTGTATCACAGCCGCATTTTACACTCTTGAAACCTTTCTCACGAAGATAGTCCATCAGTGTCATATCCGGTTCAATTGAATCTTTATAAATTTTATCATTAATCCAAAGTTTTATCTTCATCGCTTCAGACCCTCCTGTGTATCCCCTTTAAGCTGAAGACATATATCTTCAACTGCTCTTCCGACCAGAACTTCTGTAAGAAGTTTCCGATATTCGGCACTTGCACGCATATTGCTTCCGAATACGGCTGCCTCACTGATCTCTTTCGCAAACTGTTTGATTTCTTCCTCTTCCGGTTCGTCTGAGAGCGGATGCACGGCCTGAAATACCTCTGCCCGTCCCGGACGTGCACCGACAGATACCTTCCATCCTGCTTCCGATTTTGACACGCCGACGGTCACTACAGGAAAATCCGTCTTTGTATTTCGGAAACTCTGATATGCAGCCTTGCGTCCGTCTTTTTTCACATGAATACGGACAAGAATGTCTCTGTCATATGCCATTGAAACAAAATCATCCAGAGGAATCATGCCTCCTGCGTACATCTCCACAGTTGTATCCAGTGCAAGAAAGGCTGTCAGAGGATCTGAAAATCCAAATCTCTGATAAATACTTCCGCCGATCGTCGCTGTATTGCGAAACTGAGTACCCACAATGCCTTTCATCGTCTCTTTCATCATCCCATGAAAATACCGGTTCATGCCCGGGTGGCATTCAATATCTCTCAGGCTTGTCATACAGCCGATGATAAATGCATCTTCTGTTTCCTCAATCTGATCCAGTCCCAGATCCGTCAGGTCAATGGCAGATCCAATATTCTTACTTCCCAGACGGAGCCACATTCCTCCGCCGATAATCGACGAGGACTTTTTCTGATTCGCTTCATAAGCCTCCTCAAGACTCTTTACTTTTTCATAACCTCGTATGGTATACATATATTCCTCCTATTTTCCATGTTCCCATCCGCAGACCGCCTCAAGGACGCCGCCGCCGATGGCTCTCGCTTTATCTGATATGGTAAAACAGTGTGCTTTTTCACACCGCGCGTCAATATCTCCTGCCTTCATTCCTTTTGTGACCCGGACACCTTCCTGTAAAAGCCCCCGGACAATACCGGTAATCTGCGCTCTGACCGGTGTATTACCGGAAATAGCTACAACCTGACCGGCCTCCACCTGATCACCGATGGACACCTTCGGCACAAATATACCGTCTTCACCAGCGCGAATAATACGCTCAACTGTGTAACCGCCCACATTTCCCGGAATTCCCGTATTCGGTATGGCACTTCCCGCTTCAATGACACGTCCAAGATAATGTCCCCGCTTTGTCTCAATGACTCTATGGCAGTCGATTCCTGCCGTAAATCCCGGTCCCACACCGAT
>JAEDDO010000220.1 GCA_016298055.1 Frisingicoccus sp. | reverse complement strand
CTTAAGGAACCAAGGATCAATTTTTGTATTTTCTCAGGTGTTTTTGATAGAATACCAAATTTCGACAATTCTGTCCAGAAATGTGACTTTGTGCAAAAAACATGCAACCAGACAAGCCTGTGAACATAATATAAATCAAAACCAAATAAAAATAATATATGGAGGCAAAATATGAGTGATTTAGCTGCTACAGGCTGCGGAAATAACGATTGTGGATGCGGAGGCAATGCTTTAGGATTTTTTAACGGTGATAACTGCTGTTCCATCATCTGGCTTATTATTATCTTCAGTTTACTGAATAATAATGACTGCGGATGCAACATCGGTATGCATAACGGCTGCGGATGTGACTGGATCATTATCCTCATCCTGTTCTCCTGCTTCTGCAATAACGGAAACGGCTGCTGCTGATTCTTATCATCACACAAAAGAAGGGGTGCTTTAAGCACCCCTGAGATTTTAAAATCCAGAATGGAGGTAAAAATTTGTCTGACAACATAACACCTCTTCCATGGACAGAAATTGATGAGAAAGCTTTTCATGGAATATCCCAAATACTTAAAGCTTCTGTGTCTTACATGGATCCCTCTTCCGGAAAAATGTTGGCCATGTTGGCCCGAATTCTGGAATTAAAACAGACAATGGAATTATTCGACCAGGAACAGCTTACGATCTGTTCTCTGCCCGGCGGCAATCGCCCGGGAATTGAAGAGATCCTGAAGGACATCCGCAAATACTGTGCGCCTGCCGAAGCCGAGCAGATCGATCAGTTTCTGAACATACTGAACGCTGTCCGTTTATATAATCAGTATAATGAACTCACAAAAAATACCGATTTTTCAAGTATGATGAATCAGATCAATCAGATGAAAAATATGAATATGTCACCGGAGCAGCTGAAAATGATTCAATCCCTTCTTCATGCCCAATCCGGTTCTGCTCCGGATAACAGTTAAATTAAGGGACAGGTCCCATCGTGACCTGTCCCTGTTTCTGATTAAACCATCATATGGAAAAACATACTGAGCTGTTCTTCTTCAATCTGTCTGTCGAGATCCCATATCTCCACGGTACCATCGGAATAATCCGCTATATCTCCCACATGGATCTTAGGAGGAAAAAGTCTCCGCGGAAGTCTCAGTGTCGCATCTTCGGCTTCACAGATCACTTCATTCTCCTTAATTTCACCAATAACAATCTTCATAACACTCTACCTTTCTGCCTATGTATTCGGATCAGATATACTGCATACGTTCAAAATACCGCATTAAAACATCGGCACAGTTCTCGATTCCCCACTTGGATGTATCGAGAATGACATGATAATTGCTCACATCGCCCCATGTTCTTCCGGTATGCTGATAATAATATTTTTCACGCTCTTTGTCTGTTGCCTCGATCCGTTTTAAAGCTTCCTCATATGAAAGCTGATCCTGCTTCATGATACGCTGAATACGGTCTTCTTTTTCGGCACATACATAAATGTTAAATACATTGGACTGATCTTTTAAAATTTCAGATGCACATCTGCCAAGGATAATGCACGGATGTTCTGCCAGCTCCCGGATAGCTTCTGCCTCAGTGTCATAAGAGTTCTTTCGAATCTCCTGTTCCACATCCACCTTGTCATAAACCGGAATATCCAGTCTTTCGGAAAGTTCTTTTGCAATAACGCTGGCACCTGTACCATAGCGACGGCTCATAGTAATAACTAACTGCATAGATGCGCCCCCCTTTATCTGTAATTTTTTCTCCAGATTCTATCATAAGGCACTTGTGCCTTTTTGTCAAATTTTAAGTGGATGAAAATGGACGCTTGCATAATATTTTGACTCGGGTATCATGTATTCCATCCGGGATACATATACTATACGAAAAAAGAGCTGAGGTTTTTTATGAAGAAAAGAGCAACTTACATAAAGAGAGCAAAACTATTGCTTTTATTCCTTGCCGCTTATTTTTCCGGGTATGGGATTGCTGCAATCAGTCGTCTCGTACGCCCTGAAGCGGTTGCTGCTTCTGCGGAAGGTAATTGGGGATTAAGTTTCCAACAGGAAGGTGAGCCGCCGGTTGCCAATGCATCCGCAGAGGAACTTGCCGTCTATAACGCCTACTATGCGAAGATAACCGAAGAAAAAGTTATCTATCTTACATTTGATGCCGGTTATGAAAACGGACATATGCCGGCAATTCTTGATGCCTTGAAAAAACATCAGGCACCGGCCACTTTCTTTGTTGTCGGTAACTATTTAAAAGATAATCCGGATCTCATTTCCCGGATGGTCAGTGAAGGTCATACAGTTGGCAATCATACCTTCAGTCATCCGGATATGTCTAAAATATCCACTCTTGAAAATTTTTCAAAAGAACTGTCGGAAAATGAAAAACTCTATGAAAAAATCACCGGTCAGCCGATGACAAAATATTATCGTCCGCCACAGGGAAAATACAGTGAAGCCAATCTTCAGATGGCCAAGGAACTCGGTTATAAGACTTTCTTCTGGAGTCTGGCCTATGTGGACTGGTACGAAGATAAACAGCCATCCCACGAAGAAGCTTTTGATAAACTTCTCGGCCGCATTCATCCCGGGGCCATCGTACTTCTTCATAGTACATCGGCTACCAATGCGGAAATTCTTGATGAGCTTCTGACAAAATGGGAAGCTATGGGATATGTTTTTAAAAGTCTCGATGATTTTTCGTGACCAGATAATATGCCGCCGTACAGGCGCACACCTGTACAGCGGTTTTTAGTATTCAAACAATCATCTCGTTTCGCTGACAATTTTATAATAGGCTCTAGAAGTTGCCATATAAAA
>JAEDDO010000049.1 GCA_016298055.1 Frisingicoccus sp. | reverse complement strand
GTAGTAATGAAAACTACATTTGGAGGAAGTTAAGAATGGATTATCGCATTATTGGAGACAGTTGTCTTGATTTAACGCCGGAGATGAAAAAGGAAGGGAAGATTCGGATCGTTCCTTTGACATTGCATGTGGACGGTGTGGATTACAGAGATGATGAGACTTTTGATCAGAAGAATTTTATTGCGGTAGTGGCGGCTTCACAGACGGGCCCGAAATCCAGCTGTCCTTCACCGGAAGATTTTAAGCAGGCTTTTGGCGAAGATGATGTGCCGGCTTTTTGTGTGACACTGTCAGCGGAATTGAGCGGAAGCTATAACAGTGCACTGCTCGGACAGCGTCTGTCCCAGGAAGATCATCCGGATAAAAAAATTCATGTTTTTAATTCCCGTTCAGCCTGTATCGGAGAGACACTGATCGCACTTAAGATTGAGGAATATGCAGAGGCAGGCGCGTCATTTGAGGCGATCGTAGAGAAGGTTGAGGCCTACATACGCCATCAGGAGACATTTTTCGTTCTTGATAATCTGGAGACGCTGCGTAAAAACGGACGTCTCACAGGTGTGAAAGCGGCACTGGTAAGCGTTTTAAATATTAAACCGGTGATGATGGCAACACCGGAAGGAACGATTGAACAATGCTCTATGGGAAGAGGAACAAAGAAGGCATTGAAGAAGATGGTAGAAGAGGTAGGCAATAAGGTATCCGATTTTGAAAATCGTATTTTCGGGATTTCCCACTGCAACTGCCTTGAGAGAGCCATCTTTGTTAAAGAAGAGATTGAAAAACGTTATCCTTTTAAAAAGATCGTGATTGCGGATACAGCCGGGGTAGGGACCATGTATGCGAATGACGGCGGAGTAGTGATTGCATTTTAACTCTAAAACCGTGTTATATAAACAGAGGGAGTCGGTTTATGGATCGGCTTCCTTTTTTGGTGCATAAAAAAGATAGCTTCACACATACTATTCAGGAAATATGAAAGTGGAGTGTGAAGAAATGGGGGACTATCATGGAATAAATGTGTATGAAAAGTCCTGGGAAAAGCTGACACGGGAAAAATCCTTTGAAGGGTATATGCCGGACTCGGTTTGTATATCTATGTGCCAGAGCGGTGATGATGTATGTCTCCCGACAGTGGCACCCGGGGAGTATGTGCGGCGGGGGCAGGTTATCGGGGAGGCTCGGTCGGAAAAGGGAAGCTGTGTACATGCAAGTATTGACGGTTATGTGGAAGAAATTCTGACGGATCAGAAGGCTCCGGGGGTTCTTGAATATTTTATACGGATCCGAAAACAGAAAGAAAAAACAGAAGTCTTATATCCTTTTTCAATGAAGTTTAATCCGGATGGGCTGTCGGATATGATGTATCGAATTGGTGTACCCGGAAAACATTTTTCGAAGGCGAGGATTTTCATTGTCAACGGATTTGCCAATGAACCTTTTATTACTTCCGGATATCGTCTTATGCTTGAGAGTCCGGGAAAAATCGTAATCGGGGCTATACTTGGGGCGATGGCGGCAAAAGCGGAAAAAATTTATTTTTGCATTAATGAGGATGCTTTTGAGGCTGTTGCCCGGATGGAACGGACGATCAGCAAATACGGACAAAACCTTGGAAATACAAGACCGATACGCATTTTATCCATGAAGAGGCGTTACCCCTGCGGCAACGAAAGGGAAATACGGAAGAAAGTACTGGAACGGGAAAAAGGTCCGGTATCTGTAGCTTCTCTGACGGAAATAGCAGCTTTATATGACGGGATTTATGATGGTGAACCATGGACGCGGGTCGGAATTACGGTCTCGGGTGTTGTGCCGAATCCAAAAAATCTGTGGGTACCTATCGGAACAAATGTGGAAGATATTATAAATTATTGCGGGGGCAGACCGGAAAGAGCCGTTGTGATTCAGGGAGGCCCATTAAGCGGACATACGGTTGATGGGGAGCGAATGTGGGTGACGCGGGAGACGAGCGGGATTCTTGTTTTGTGCCGGAGAGATATTCCGGTTTATTCCTGTATTCACTGCGGTATGTGCCGGGAAGTATGTCCACGGAGATTAAAGCCGGATGTCATCGAAAAATGTTATCTGGAGGGAAGGAAAATAACCGATGATCTGGGCGCTTCAGATTGCATAGAGTGTGGTCTGTGTTCCTATGTCTGTCCTTCCGGAAGACGGCTGACAGAATATATACGCCAGGTGAAAAAAGGCAGGATGAAAGGGTGTACAAAGGAAGAGGGCAGAACACGAAAAGGTGATTACATTGAACTTTCCGGAAAGGGCTGGGAGATAGAGATGGACAGGATGGAAAACCGAAGCCAGAGTGCGCCCCATATTCACAGGAGGGGTACGCTTATGGATGTGACACGTCAGAGCATTTATAGTCTTATCCCTCTGGTGGCCGCAGTCATCGTCCGGAATGAAAGCTATGGTCTTCATTTTCTTGCAATGATGGCTGCAGGGATGCTTGGTGCTGCGGCGGCGGAAACTTTATGGGAAGCTTTGTTTCATCACTATATTTCTATAGGAGACGGCACTGCAGTATTGACCGGACTGCTTCTTTCAATAGTGTTTCCGGTGGGGACACCTTTATGGAAAATTGTGTGTGCCGCTTTCACCGGTATCCTTCTTGGAAAACAGATCTGGGGCGGTATAGGCTGTGCACCGATACATCCGGTCATTTTGGGAAAGCTTTTATTTTCACCATGGGAGGCCGCTGCCGCAGAGCCTTTGTGGCCCTTTGCCCTGACGGCACTTTTATGGCTTGTTTTTCAGAGGATGATTCCTGCCATATATCCGGCCGCCTATCTTTTGATTCTATTTGTCGGACTGGGAGAACATATTTTTTCTGCGTCCATATTTATCGCAGCTGCATTTTTTATATGGTCTTATGAGACAATGATGCCTGAAAAAAAAGCCCGGTGGGCGATGACTTTGATCAGCGCTGTTTTGACGATTCTATTTTTTAAGGCAGGACTTGGTGTAAACAGTATTTATCCCGCAGCAGCTTTTGGTGCAATTATAGGTTCCATCCTGTCCGGGCGGCTGTGAAAAGAGTTTGAAAAGCCTTGCCTTTTTGGAAATAACCCCCTATAATAGATTACGAGTTATCTGACGGTTATCCGTTTGTCTATTGACTCATCTTATGCGGAGGTTACTATGGAAGAGAGAAAGACACAGAAACGCAGGCAGGCGACAGGAAGTAAGAAAAAACGTTCACATAAACGGGGACGCAGAAAAAACAAGACTTTAGAGCGAATCATTCAGGCTGTGCTGATCCTTGGCCTCGGATGCGTTCTTTTTTATGTGATTTTTAATTTTGGTGAAGCGAATAAATTGAATAATAAAGGACTTGAGGCATACAGTAAGGCTGATTATGAGACGGCGAATGCCTATTTTGCAAAGGCACTTGAACGTGATGGCGGAAGCAGTGAATACTACCGCAATCAGGGAATGGCACAGAGTGAATTAAAACTTTATGATGAGGCCATGGCATCCTTTGAGAAAGCTTTAGATCTTGCCAAGGGAGAGCAGGAACGCCAGCTGGCTAATCGAATGAAGGGCATTTCCCTTTTATATCAGGGAAAATATGATGAGGCTCTGGCGGCTTTTGATTCGGCACTTGCAGGCAAAGAAAAACGTTTTTCAGATACGGAAGTGGATATTCTTTATTATAAAGCAGAGACACAGGAGAAGGCCGGAAAATATGTGGAAGCGGTAATGACCTATACTCAGATCGTGGACGCAGAAGGAACAGCGGATGCCTATATGCTGCGTGGAATGGCTTACGTGAAAGTGGGCGATAATTCAAGTGCGGAGGCAGATCTGCGCACAGCGATCAAAAAGGATAAAAAGAATTATGAGATCTATATGACTTTATATCAGGCTCTGGAGGCACAGGGTAAACAGCAGGAAGCAAAAGAGGTTCTTAATGATGCGTTGAAGCTTGGCGGGAAAAGCGGTGAGGCTCTTGTCAATCAGGGACGGATCTACACAGAGCTGGGCGAATATGATACCGCCGAGGAAAAGCTGACAAAAGCACTTGATAAAGGTGAAACATCAGCAAATCTGTGTCTTGCTGAGCTTTGTATGAAAAAGCCGGAGAAGGATTATGCAGCGGCAGGTCTTTATTTTGAAGCTTATCTGTTAACGGTGACAGATGATGCCAAGGCCTATAACGAATATGGACTTTGTCTTATGGAGACGGGAAATTATGAAAAGGCGGAACAGATCTTTACAAAAGGCGTCGCTTTGAATGACCGTTTTATTGACCGGACGATTTCAAAGAATCAGATATCGGCCGCCGAGCGGGCAGGTCATTGGGAGAAGGCTCTGGAGTATATCAATGTTTATCTGGAAAAATATTCGGATGATTCGGATGCTCAGAGAGAAAAGACATTTATTGAGACACGTATAAGGTAGAAGAGGGAATATGGCAGAGATTTTTGAAACAAAACAGATGACAGAGAGAGTTATTCTGGTTGGTGTGTCTTATCATGATAATGATGATACGGCACAGTCATTGGATGAATTGGGCGAACTTGCGGCCACAGCAGGTGCGGTGACGGTCGGAAGACTGATCCAGAACCGTGAGGCACCCCATCCGGGAACCTATCTGGGAAAAGGAAAAATAGAAGAATTAAGACAGCTTATATGGGAAGAGGATGCTACGGGCATTATCTGTGACGATGAACTGTCACCGGCACAGCTTGGTAATCTTCAGGACATGCTGGATATCAAAGTGATGGATCGTACATTGATCATTCTTGATATATTTGCTCAGAGGGCATCCACGAGAGAAGGAAAGATCCAGGTTGAACTGGCACAGCTTCGGTACAGGGCAACACGTCTGACAGGACTTGGACGGTCTTTATCCCGCCTCGGAGGCGGTATCGGTACCAGAGGTCCGGGTGAGAAAAAACTTGAGATGGATCGTCGTCTTATAAAAGATCGTATATCACAGCTGAAACAGGAACTGGAGGCTGTTAAACGTCATCGTGAAGTGGCAAGACAGCAGAGAAGCAAGAATCCTGTGCCTGTGGCAGCTATTGTTGGTTATACAAATGCAGGTAAGTCTACGCTGCTCAATCAGATGACAGGTGCGGGTGTGTTAGAAGAGGATAAGCTGTTTGCCACACTGGATCCGACAACACGTACGTTAAAGCTGGACAGTGGGCAGGAAATTCTTCTGACCGATACGGTCGGTTTCATACGTAAGCTTCCTCATCATTTGATTCAGGCATTCAGAAGTACGCTGGAAGAGGCAAAATACGCGGACATGATCATTCATGTGGTGGATGCGTCCAATCCTCAGATGGACATTCATATGCATGTTGTCTATGAGACACTGAATCAGCTGGAAGTGGGAGATAAACCGGTAATCACACTGTTTAATAAGACGGACCGGCTTTGTGAAGGCTCTGACAGGATTTTTAAGGATTTCCGTGCCGAAAAGACACTTGCCATTTCTGCAAAAAATAAAATGGGCCTGGATGAAGTAAAAGATACAATTGAAGAACTGCTTCGTCAGAGCAAGATTTTAATTGAACGGGTATTTGATTATAAGAGAGCCGGAGATATTGCCGTTATCCGCAAATACGGTCAGCTTCTGGAGGAAGAATATCGGGCAGAGGGCATTTTTGTGAGAGCTTATGTCCCAAAGGATGTATATGCCCAGTTAGAATTTTAGTATAAATAAAAAGGAATCTATCAAAAATTGAATTGACGGATTCCTTTTTTGCTGTTATTTCGCAGTTGAGGACTTCTGATTAAATACATCAAAAATCGCACTGTTATTTTTCTTAAATGTCTCAAAAAGCACATCTTCGAGCACATCATCTGTGTTGGTCTCCATTCCGGAAATCAGGTTTTTAATGATCGGAATAAAAGTAAACCACATGAGACAGCTGTAAAGATTCAGGAAACGGTTGTCGTGATAGATGCGTTCGCACATCTCATGACCAATCAGATACATAGTTTTCTCATATCGGTGAATATCCGCATCCAGTTCGTGAATATACTGATATCCGTACATAGTCAGCTTGGTCGGAACTTTCTGCTGACTGATGAAACTGGAATCGCGGATGATCATGAAATTCTGCTCCTTGGCGATCTTGTGAACGAGCTGATTCAGGAAATCACTGTTGTTCACGTAGGCGATCAGAGAGTTTTTGTTAATGTCGGTTTTCATGATTTTCTCAACTTTGTCAATGCTCTGATTGTACAGAGCGATATCATAGCGGATATTTTCAAATTCTTCATCAAGAATCTCCAGTGTGGCTGCCAGACGGTTCAGTTTCCTCTTGACGCTCATAGGAGGTTCATAGTAAGATTTGTATCCGAGGCCGTGCTCGACTTCTGCCCATGCGTGCTGGAGAACGGTACGAAGCTGAATCTCAAAACGAATATCCTGATATTTCTGATATTCGACCAGACTGCAGCGTGCATCTGTAAATTTCACAATGACATGCAAAGAGTTATAGCCGAACTCAATACGGCTGCTTCTTTCTTTTTTTCGTTTGTCGACAATCTCGCATACTTCAAAAGTCTTTTCCAGAAGTCCCAGAATGGTATCCACATCATTTTCAAATAAGGTGATGATACGAACACCGAGAATATCGGTAATCTCATCCAGATGGCTATACTTGTTCTTATACATGACTTTGTTTCGGAGAGCCTCTTCGGACTTGATACGTATCGCCATATTGGAAATTTTTATCTGATTCACTTCCAGAAGTGTAGTAATGATTTCATTGACATCATGTGAGAGTTTCTTGTAAGTATCCACATTCTGATAGTATTCTGACATGACTGTCGCTAAATGTTCATTCATATATTTACCCCTTAACATTATAGTTTATAACTATTTTATCATAAATTTATTAGTTTGGGTAATAAAAATAATGATATAAATATTGTACTGTTTGACGGATTTATATTATAATGAAAATACTGGGTCAAAAAAGGACCTCATGAAAGGAGTCAAATATGAGTTACGCAGATAAAGTATTTATTGATATGTGCCAGGATATCCTGGATCATGGTTATAGTACGGAAGGTGAAAAGGTTCGTCCGAAATGGGAGGATGGAACCTATGCTTATACAATTAAACGTTTTGGAGTGGTGAATCGCTACGATCTGTCAAAGGAATTTCCGGCATTAACCCTTCGAAGAACGGCTTTTAAGAGTGCGGTGGACGAGGTTTTGTGGATCTGGCAGAAGAAGTCCAATAATATTCATGATCTTAAGAGTCATATTTGGGATGAATGGGCCGATGAGGACGGTTCCATCGGAAAGGCTTATGGTTATCAGCTCGGTGTGAAGCATCAGTATAAAGAAGGTATGATGGATCAGGTGGATCGTGTGCTTTATGATCTTAAAGAAAATCCTTACAGCAGACGTATTATGACCAATATTTATGTACACGAGGATCTTCATGAGATGAATCTCTATCCATGTGCTTACAGTATGACATTCAATGTGACGGATGATAAGTTAAATGCGGTTTTAAATCAGCGTTCACAGGATGTGCTGGCCGCAAATAATTGGAATGTGGTTCAGTACGCAGTGCTTTTGCATATGATCGCTCAGGTCAGCGGACTGAAAGCCGGAGAGCTTGTTCATGTCATTGCGGATGCCCATATTTATGATCGTCATATTCCTTTGATCAAAGAACTTATTTCAAGGGAACCGCTTCCGGCACCGACTTTCTGGATCAATCCTGAAATTAAAAATTTCTATGATTTTACAACGGATGATGTGCGGTTGGATAATTATCAGACAGGACCGCAGATCACCAATATTCCAATCGCGGTTTAGGAGGATGAATACATGAATATTATTGTTGCCGTAGATAAAAACTGGGCCATCGGTTTCGAAAACAAGCTTTTGAACAGTATACCGGAAGATATGAAATTTTTCAGAGAGACAACGACGGGCAAAGTGGTTGTTATGGGACGAAAGACACTGGAGAGTTTTCCGAATAAGCGGCCGTTAAAGAACCGGACTAATATTGTTATTACCCGTCAGAAAGATTATCAGGTGGACGGGGCGGTTGTTCTGCACAGTGTTGAGGAAGCACTGGATTATTTGAAACAGTTTAAATCGGAAGATATTTATGTCATTGGCGGTGCCAGCATTTACGAACAGATGCTTCCTTATTGTGATGTGGCTCATGTGACGGTGATGGATTATGCGTACCAGGCAGACACATGGTTTCCAAATCTGGACAAGATGGAAGAATTTGTTGTCGCTGCAGACAGTGAGGAAAAAACCTATTTTGATCTGGAATACTGCTTTAAAATGTATGTTCGCAAATCAAAATTAAAAGAAATTGTTGATTTTATAGATTAATGAGACTATAATTGGTTCAATGACGAATATATATTTACAACGAATGGAGGAAATTTTCTATGGAAAAGAAAGATATGGACTGGGGAAGTATCGGATTTGCTTATCATACAACAGATCAGCGATATGTTGCCGACTTTAAGAACGGAGAGTGGCAGGAAGGTTATATGACAGGAGATGCGACAATTGTGCTTAATGAATGTGCCGGCATTCTTCAGTACTGTCAGGAGGTTTTTGAAGGATTAAAAGCTTATACAACAGAAGACGGAAGTATCGTAACATTCCGTCCGAACCTGAATGCAGAGCGTATGGTGGATTCTGCAAAACGTATGGAGATGCCTCCGTTTCCAGTGGAAAGATTTATTGATGCCGTTGATAAAGTTGTTAAAGCCAATGCTGCATGGGTACCTCCGTATGGAAGCGGCGCAACACTCTATTTAAGACCATATATGTATGCTTCAAGTCCTGTTATCGGTGTAAAACCAGCAGAAGAATATCAGTTCCGTCTTTTCTGTACACCTGTAGGACCGTATTTCAAGGAAGGTGCAAAACCGATCACATTATGTGTAAGTGATTTTGACCGTGCCGCACCTCACGGAACCGGTCATATCAAAGCCGGATTAAATTACGCTATGAGTTTACATGCGAACGTGACCGCTCATGCCAATGGATTTGATGAGAATCTTTTCCTTGATCCGGGTACACGTACTTACGTTGAAGAGACAGGCGGAGCGAATTTCCTCTTTATTACAAAAGATGGTGAAGTTGTGACACCATTATCCGATTCAATTCTTCCATCCATCACAAGACGTTCTCTTGTTTATGTGGCAGAACATTATCTTGGATTAAAAGTTACACAGCGTAAGGTTAAATTATCCGAACTCAAAGACTTTGCTGAATGTGGTCTCTGCGGTACAGCAGCTGTTATCTCACCGGTAGGAAAGATCGTAAATCATGACGAAGAGATCTGCTTCCCAAGCGGTATGGAAGAGATGGGACCGATCACAAAGAAATTGTATGATACATTAACAGGTATCCAGATGGGAACTATTGAAGCTCCTGAAGGATGGATCCATAAAATTATGTAAGACAATAGGGACAGGTTCCGCGACTCACTGTTAAAGCAAGTCGCGGAACCTGTCCCTTTACATTTGAATCAGAGTATGTTATTCTAACAACTGATAGGTTCCGGCATTTATAGAGTGTCGGATGAAAAGGGAAACAGGTGTAAGTCCTGTACGAACTCGTCACTGTAATCGGGGAGTGCAAAGCCATAGATGTCACTGAGTAAGAACTTGGGAAGGCGGTTTTGTATAGAGATCCGTAAGTCAGGAGACCTGCCTATTGAAAAACGGAGTGGGGTAATCCCACAGATCACGAGTAACTGGTCGCAACCGATCATAATGGAGAGAATACATTCCCGGAAACTATCTGTCCTGAGGAGTGTTCTTTTGTTATGCTGTCATTACGCCCTTTTACCTCTTTTGTGTAAATGGGCTTTTTTAATGCAGGGACAGGTTCCTTGACTCGTCGATCAATCAATGAGTCAAGGAACCTGTCCCCGAAAAGGAGGAGCAAAATGAAAAAGAGACTTGTAACGATGTTGCTTGCTGTTTCTATGGTGAGTGCTTTGACTGTGACCGGATGTTCCGGCAACAGCACAAAAGAAACAACGGCAGTAAAGGAAAGCAGCGCAGAGAATGAGGATCAGAAAGCGGCAGATGAAGTGGCAGCTCTGATCGATGCCATCTATGTTCAGAAGCGGACAGATGACACGGATGAACAGTGCAGAAAGGCAAAAGAAGCGTGGGATGCATTGACAGATGCGCAGAAGGAACTTGTTGAAGGAGAATATGCAGATCCGGATTATTTTGGAAGAGATACGGGGGATGCGTCAAAGGATGATCCTTTGAATCAGGATGGTATTGGCGAAAAAGAGATTCTTGTTGTAAGTTTCGGAACATCCTTTAATGACAGCCGTGTGGCCGATATTAAAGGAATTGAAGATGCCCTTCAGGAAGCCTATCCGGAATGGTCTGTTCGCAGAGCTTTCACAGCACAGATCATTATCAACCACATTCAGGCACGAGACGGTGAGTGTATTGACAATGTGGATCAGGCACTTGAAAGAGCTGTTGCTAATGGTGTTAAACAGCTGGTCGTACAGCCGACACATTTGATGCATGGTGCAGAATATGATGAATTGATGGATTCTGTGGAGACTTATAAGGATCAATTCGAATCTGTAAAGGTGGCAGAACCATTACTTGGTGAAGTTGGTGATGATGCGTCAATCGTTAATGCGGATAAAGAAGCGGTTGCAAAAGCAATCACTGCCGAGGCTGTTTCAAAGGCGGGATATGACAGCCTTGAGAATGCAAAAGAGGATGGAACAGCATTTGTATTTTTAGGACATGGAACTTCCCACACAGCGAAAGTTTCTTACAGTCAGATGCAGACTCAGATGCAGAATCTCGGATATGAAAATGTGTTTATCGGAACCGTGGAAGGCGAACCGGAAGAAACCGCCTGTGAAGCTGTCATTGAAGCTGTTTCAGAAGCTGGTTATAAGAAGGTTGTTCTCCGTCCTCTTATGGTTGTTGCAGGTGATCATGCCAATAACGATATGGCCGGTGATGATGAGGATTCCTGGAAAAGCATGTTTGTTTCATCCGGAAAATTCGACAGTGTGGATACACAGATCGAAGGTTTGGGTATGATTCCGGAAATTCAGAAAATTTATGTGGAGCATACAAGTGATGTTATAGGACAGCAGCCTAAAACAGCCAGTGAGGATGAGGGCGCTGCTAAGACATCCGAATTGGAAGACGGCGTATACAGCGTAGATTTTCTTACAGACAGCAGTATGTTTCATGCCAATGAGGCTTGTGACGGCAAGGGAACTCTGACGGTTGAGAATCATAAAATGACACTGCATGTTTCTTTGACATCCAAAAATATTTTAAACCTTTATCTGGGACTGGCCGAGGATGCTGCAAAAGAAGGAGCCGAACTTCTGGAGCCGACAATCGATACGGTCACTTACAGTGACGGTACAACAGAGGAAGTGCATGGCTTTGATATCCCTGTTCCTGCTCTGGATGAAGAATTTGACCTTGCGTTGATTGGAACAAAGGGAAAGTGGTATGATCATAAAGTCAGTGTTTCAAATCCGGAACCGATTCAAAATGAATAAGAAATCAGGATAGTCGATATACATGATTGACAGTGACATGAGTGAGTGATAAAATAAAAAACACAGGGGAGCTTGTAGTGGCAGGCTGAGAGGAAGTAATCAACTTCGACCCTTTAACCTGATGCAGATAATGCTGCCGTAGGAAGTCATAGTTGGTTTTTTCGGAGATATCTATCAGGTATCTCCTTTTTTTATACCAAAGTTTTTTAACGCGATAATATGCGAATCCCGTTTTGTTTTTTGAAAATAAAAGGTATGAAAAAGGAGAAAAGAATGCGGCAGATTGGGGACACCACTTTTTGTCGCTATAAAAAAATAATGCGTAAGTCGAAAGGAGAACATAATATGGAAAAAGCATTAGAAATCGTTGGAAATGGTTCCAGTGAAGGCGTTAGAAACTATCACACTCAGATGGAGGCTGCGAAAAAAGGAATTATCACAGAGCAGATGAAGATTGTTGCCAAAAAAGAATATCGAACAGAAGAGGAAATCAGAAATCTTGTGGCGAAGGGACAGGTCGTAATCTGTGCTAATAGACAGCATAAATGTCTGGAACCGAACGGAGTAGGTTCTATGCTTCGAACAAAGATTAATGTGAATCTGGGTGTTTCAAGAGATTGCAAAGATTATGATATTGAGATGGAAAAAGTTATGGCAGCTGTCAATATGGGGGCAGAAGCCATTATGGATCTCTCTTCTCACGGTGATACACAGCCATTTCGCCGAAAATTGACAAGTGAGTGTCCGGCAATGATCGGAACTGTGCCAATCTATGATAGTGTTATTCATTATCAAAGAGATTTGGCAACACTGACGGCGAAAGATTTTATCGATGTCATTCGTCTTCATGCAGAGGATGGTGTAGATTTTGTGACACTTCATTGTGGAATTACAAGAAAAACAATTGATCAGATCAAAAAACACAAGAGAAAAATGAATATTGTGTCTCGTGGCGGATCCCTTGTATTTGCGTGGATGAGCATGACAGGGGAAGAGAATCCGTTTTATGAATATTTTGATGAAATCCTGGACATCTGCAGAGAATATGATGTAACAATTTCTTTAGGTGATGCCTGTCGGCCGGGATGTCTTGCGGATGCCAGTGATGTATGCCAGATTGAAGAGCTTGTAAGACTTGGTGAACTGACAAAACGTGCATGGGAAAAAGATGTTCAGGTCATGGTAGAAGGTCCGGGACATGTGCCGCTGGATCAGATTGAAGCCAACATGAAAATGCAGCAGACGATCTGCATGGGGGCACCGTTTTATGTACTTGGTCCTATTGTGACAGATATCGCACCGGGGTATGATCACATTACTTCTGCAATCGGCGGAGCCATAGCCGCTTCTTCCGGGGCAGCATTTCTTTGTTATGTGACACCTGCAGAGCATTTGGCACTTCCAAATGTAGAAGATGTAAAGCAGGGAATTATTGCATCGAAAATCGCAGCCCATGCGGCGGATATTGCAAAACATGTCCCTCATGCACGAGATCTGGACGATAAAATGGCGGATGCGAGAAGAACATTTGATTGGGATAAGCAGTGGGAATGTTCCATTGATCCGGATACAGCAAAACGCATTCGTGATGAAAGAAAGCCGGAAATTGAAGAAAGCTGTTCTATGTGCGGAAAATTCTGTGCTGTCAGAAGTATGAATAAAGCACTTAGCGGCGAATATATTGATATCCTGTAATGCCAGGATAAAAAGGTCATTTCACAATGTCAGGAATCCTCTCTATGTATCATAGGGAGGATTCTTTTGCAGATAAAAGATCATAGGTGTATTGACAATCCGGCCCATATGTACTATAGTGTTCCTATAAAGAAATACTATGAGGTGAGACGATGGATATAAATGATGCGCTGATGTGTTTTGGTCTGACACGGCAGGAGTCCACAATCTATCTTGCATTGCTGTCTGAGGGACCGCTTACCGGGTATGAGGCGGCGAAACGCACAGGCATTTCCAGATCGAACACATATACAGCACTGGCCTGCCTGGTGGATAAAGGGGCCGCTCATTTGATGGAAGGAACGCCGGTCAAGTACACACCGGTCAGAGTTGAGGAGTTTTGTGATAACAAACTCAAGCACCTGGAACAGATGAAGG
>JAEDDO010000219.1 GCA_016298055.1 Frisingicoccus sp. | reverse complement strand
CTTTTTGTATCTTACATATCCAGACGAATAAGTCCGATGACTTTTCCGAGGATCTCCACGTTATCACAGTAGATCGGATCCATCGTGTCATTCTGTGGCTGAAGTCTGTAATGTCCGTTCTCTTTATAAAAGGTTTTTACTGTAGCGGAATCGCCAAGCATGGCAACAACGATATCGCCGTTTTTCGCTGTGGAACGCTGCTCAACAAGAACGTGATCGCCGTTATAAATGCCGGCTTTGATCATACTGTCACCGCGTACTTTAAGCATAAAAACGACCGCGTTCGGAAGATATTCAACCGGCATTGGGAAGTAATCTTCTATATGCTCCTGAGCCAGGATCGGTTCTCCCGCAGTAATTGTTCCGATGATCGGTATCTGAGCCATCTCACGGCGTGTAAGGGCAAAGGCATCATCTGTCACTTCAATGGCTCTCGGTTTCGTAGGGTCGCGGCGTATATATCCTTTCTCCTCAAGGGCGGAGAGATAGGAATGTACGGAAGAAGTAGACTTTAGCTGCACGGCCGTACAGATCTCACGCACTGACGGCGGATATCCTCTGGACATGATTTCGGACTTTATATATTCAAGAATCTGACGTTGTTTTTCAGTTAATTCTTCAAGCATAGGTGTTCGTACCTCCTTTTTCTTAGCTAATTGTATCATAACATATTGTATTCTCTAATGCAAACAAAATACGAACAAATGTTTTCAAAAATATAAAAAGACCATTGACAAAAGAACAAATGTTCAATATAATTCAATTATACAAACAAATGTTCTCTATAGAAAAAAGATAAAGCAGAGGAGGATACATATGAAGAAATTATTTTTTGTTGCGGTTATTATTGGTGTTCTTGTGATGGTTTTTGTATGTCCGTGGAATGTGGCGAAAGCAGAAGCGAATGATCCCGAAGCAAGTAATAATAAAAAGTATTTTACAAGCTATGTAGTGGAGAAGGGAGATACATTGTGGGATATTGCACAGGAGTATATGACAGAAGAGTATGATACAGCACATGTTTACATCAAAGAAGTTATGGAGAGTAATCATCTTGAGAGTACCGGCATAATAGAGGGACAGATGCTGATCCTGCCATATTATGCCGATAAACCGATTCGATAGTTATAATTTTTCTCTGAGTGTTACAGCTTTTGCAGCCATTCGGCGCCGACTGTCTTCAAGGCTGGCATAGTGTTTTTTTGTTGTATTGACGTCTTTGTGACCGAGAACATCAGCGACGAGATAGATGTCGCCGGTTTCATTATAGAGATTTGTACCGTAAGTGCTTCGCAGTTTATGCGGTGTGATATTTTTCATTGTCGTTACCGTTTTTGCATATTTTTTTACAAGATTTTCTACAGAGCGGACAGACATACGTTTTTTCTGCATAGAGAGAAAGAGGGCAGAAGTATGGCCGTCTACAGCCTGAATCTGTTTTCGCTCGTCCAGATATGGGAGAAGTGCATCAAGGACTTCATCACTGAAGTAGACGATGACTTCGTTTCCGCCTTTTCTTATAATACGGATTCCGTTATTTTTCAGATCAATATCATCAATATTCAGTCCGACACATTCGGAGACACGAATACCGGTTCCAAGAAGAAGTGTTAGAAGAGCAAGATCACGAACCTTCGTTTTTTCGTGATAGGCCATCTGTTTATTTGTCAGCTGTTCTCCGGATTCCACATTATCTAAAAGCCTTGCAACTTCATCAATATCCAGACGAATAATTGTCTTATCGTGCAGTTTCGGAGCAGACACAAGAGCGGCCGGATTTGTTACGATCATTTCCTTTTTAAAGAAATAGTTATAAAAGGTTTTTAATGATGCAAGTTTTCGGGCAATTCCCCGTTCCGTATTGGTATAGGTTTTACCGTCTCTTTCATAGAGTTTCAGATATTCCAGATATTCTTCAATATCCATCGCTTTGATATGGTCTAAAGTGTCCAGAGGAATATCCCGCATCGCCATTTTTCCAATCTCAGGATTGTATTCCTGCAGGAATTCAAAAAAAATACGCAGATCATAGCCGTATCCAAGACGGGTACGTGAGGAGGTGCGTGGTTCAATGCCGCGGAAGAATGCCAGTGTGAAAGACGGAAGCTCCTGAAGGAGATTTCTCAGTTTCTTTTGATTTTCAATATTATTTTGTTCCTGATATGAATATTCCATTTTAATGAAAACCTCCTGATTTCTGTATCATTTGAATTCGGGTATATCAATTTTCGGCCAGGATGGGATATTTCCGTGTATAATCGCATGAAACATCTTGTCCATGACACCCGGATGTTCAATATTCAATTGTTTTAAAAGATTTTTCATGTATTCACGTTTTGTATTCCCGTCGGCAGGACAAGGATTTTTTGAAATCGGCAGATCATACTTATTTTTAAAACCGATGACATCTGATTCGTAAACGAATAAGAGGGGCCGGATCACCGTCAGTTCCATACGGTCCAGATAAGTCACAGGAGAATAACAATAAAATCGTCCCTCAAACATAAGCGACATCATCATTGTTTCTACCAGGTCGTCACGATGATGACCATAGGCAATCTTATTGCATCCATGAGCTTTGGCAACTTCATTGAGAGAGCCTTTGCGCATTTTGGCACAGAGAGAACACGGGTTCTTTTCTTTGCGTTCATCAAAAATGATCTGACCGATATCGGTTTTAACAACAGTGTAAGGCACATCAAGAGAAGCACATAATTCAGCTATTTTGTCCGTATGAAAACCTTCGAAACCAAGATCGACTGTGATGGCTTCAATTTCAAAAGGATTTGGATAAAAACGTTTCAGTCCGTGTAAAGCATAAAGTAAAGTCAG
>JAEDDO010000218.1 GCA_016298055.1 Frisingicoccus sp. | reverse complement strand
GTTTCCCATCCAGCACAAACGTCAACGTCTCCGATATTAACGCTCCCAGTGTGATTCCGATCATTATATTAAACAGATGGTCATTCAAATGTTTTTTCTTATCGACCGTAATTCGGGAAAGCAATGAAATGACCAGAATCATTATGCCCGCAATATTTATGATGAGAATCTCCTGTATATTTATCATATTCATAATGATTTCTCCTCTGCCCCCTTTGTCGTATTAAAAAACCCACTATTAATATAGCATTCCACCACATGTAAATCAAGGTCTGTAATTTAACGACCGCAAAAGAAAATCCATAGAAGATCCTATGCTTTAGAGCATAGGCTTCTATGGATTCTTTTTATTTTATATAGCCCTGCGGATTATTCTTCTGCCAGCGCCAGGAATCTTCACACATCTTATTAAGGTCTCTCACGGCCTTCCATCCCAGTTCTTTCTCAGCCAATGAAGGATCTGCATAGCAGGTTGCAATGTCTCCCGGACGTCTTGGCTTAATCACATAAGGAATCGGACGGCCGACAGCTTTCTCAAAGCCTTTGACAATATCAAGCACACTGTAACCGATGCCTGTTCCAAGATTATATACAAGAACACCATCATGGATCTTATCCATCTTCTCGATGGCTTTCACGTGACCGATCGCCAGGTCGACTACATGAATATAGTCGCGCACACCGGTTCCGTCATGTGTATCATAATCATCTCCGAATACACCGAGAGATTCAAGCTTTCCTACAGCCACCTGTGTAATGTACGGAACAAGGTTGTTCGGGATACCTTTCGGATCTTCCCCTATCCTTCCGCTCTCATGTGCCCCGATCGGATTAAAATAGCGAAGAAGAATCACTTTCCACTCCGGATCTGCTGTATGAAGATCGGTAAGAATCTGTTCAAGCATCGACTTCGTCCATCCGTATGGATTCGTGCATACGCCCTTCGGACATTCTTCGGTAATCGGAATAAAAGCAGGTGTACCGTATACGGTTGCAGAAGAACTGAAAACAATGTTCTTGACACCATATGTACGCATTACATCACAGAGAATCAGTGTACCTGTAATGTTGTTATGATAATATTCGAGCGGTTTTGCGACAGATTCGCCAACGGCCTTCAGACCGGCAAAATGAATAACAGATTCAATCTTCTCTGTCTCAAAAATGTGACAGAGCCCTTCTCTGTCCAAAATATCTACTTCGTAGAAAGTTACTTTCTTTCCGGTAATCTCTTCCACGCGGTCCAGAGCTTCCTTACAGGAATTCGATAAATTATCTGCAACAACGACCTCATATCCTGCATTTAAAAGTTCAACACAAGTATGACTGCCAATATATCCGGCACCACCTGTTACTAAAATTGCCATAAGCATTCTCCTTTACGTTTTATCAAACATTATTTGTAAGTATACCACATTTTGCTTATGGATGGAATATCATCCGCTAATAATCCTCTTTGGATTTTGAAAGAATGTCCAACAGAGATATCTCCAACAGATCCGAAAGCAGCAGCAGGGAACCCATCGATGGTTTGCATACTTTAGTTTCCCACAAATGGATCGTATTCGTACTTACACCAAGTTTCTCTCCCAATTGCTGCTGGGTCATATTATGACGCACCCGGTACTCCCTCAGAGCGTATCCTAACTGAGTCATCCTGCGTTCATCTGTTTTCATAAACCATTCTCCTCATTTCAAGATATGTCCCGATTATACCACGAATATATTCCAAAACTTGTCGAATCCTGACAGGAAAACAAATATTTTTCGTTTCTCATTTTTTCTCCATCATATATAAAATCGGCGGACAGTTTTTTCGATTGACGATTTCCATACGTGTAATCTGCCCCCAGTTTGACGGCATAGATGCCATAAATTCCTCAACAGCTTCCTTTTCCGCAGGTCCGCCTTCATGACCATAATAGATTAAAATCGTTCCGATACCTCCGGAACAAAGAAGGTCTGATAAAGAATGAAGGGCTGAAATCGTTGACTCCGTGCGGGTAACAATGGATTTATCACTGCCCGGAAGATAGCCGAGATTCATTGTAAAGGCACGAATCGGCTCAGTCACGATCTCTCCCGCCCGACTGTGAGAACAGACAAAAAGTTCCGCACGGTTATCAAGACCTGCTTCTTTTAAACGTTCTCTTGTATGTTCAATCGCTTCCTCCTGAATATCAAAAGCATACACTTTGCCCGAATCACCCACCAGCTCACAGAGCTTTAAAGTGTCCCATCCGTTTCCCGCCGTAGCATCCACAGCCCGGTCACCCGGTTTTAGATATTCTGAAAGAAATTCATGTACCCTTTCTACCATCTGCATTTCATTTTCCTCTTTTCTAGATAATTATTTTAAATAAACACCATCCGATGATGGCTGCCATCGCCACCGTTCCGGTATTTCCAATCCAGGAATCGATTTTTCCTCCGGCTGAACATAGTTTTAAACAAAATCGTTTCCGATATGGATAAAAAAGCTGAATTCCTTTTTTATTGAACACATCTAAGCCAAGATGACTTAATAATCCAATACAAAAATACATATAAGCCGATGGAATCAAAAGTTTGATACACCATCCAAGTGCAGCCAGAACAATCAGCGAATGCATCAAACTTCTGTGGGGCTGTTCTTTTCCGTAAGCACAAATGACCAACAAAATACACAGACCCACAATCTTATGTATCCATAATTCATTTGCGGAAATATGATTCCAAACAGACATTTTTCCAGAAAAATCCAAAGCTGCAAGAATAAGAATCATAAGAATACTTCCCCGGACAATATAATCAGCTTTTTTATGAGAAACGGATGTTTCAACATCAATATCACTTATAAGAGAACCAACCG
>JAEDDO010000217.1 GCA_016298055.1 Frisingicoccus sp. | reverse complement strand
TGAGATTGATGAACTTCGGGATGCTATCTGCAGCATGGATGCAAGTATAAGGGAAAATACATCCAGACTGTCCCGTATTATTCAATTGATGCAGTTGTCTATGGGGGCTGTGGAATACACAGCGAATGAAAATCGTATTTATTGTGTCGGGAAAATTGTTCCTCTGCTTCAGATGGATGAATCCGAGTATGATGAGGGAAGAATGAGCCGGGAATATTTTGAGAATTTTCTGATTAAAGCCGGGCTTGGACAGGTCCTTGAAAAGAACTGTGAGATTGAATATGAAATGGATGCGGGAGAAGAAAAACGGTGGATTCATGTGGAATCCTGGCATAGTGAGGGTAAAATCTTTATTATTGTGCTTGATCAGACAGAAATCGTGCTGGAAAAACAGAAAATTGAGCATGAGAGAGATTATGACAGTCTGACCAATCTGCTGAATCGTCGTGCCTTTGACAGGAAGGTGGAAGAATATTTTAAATATCATCCATATATGACATGTGGAGCTATGATCATGTGGGATCTGGATAATCTGAAATATATGAATGATTCCTATGGACATGATTACGGGGACGCCTATATCCGGAAAGCGGCAGTGATTTTTCAGAGTTTGTCGGAACGATATCCGCAGGCCCTTGTGTCAAGAATATCCGGAGATGAATTCCTGGCTTTTATTCCGGAGTGTTCTGCTGAAGAGGAAATTTTAGATGTTATGGACAATATCCGGCGCAAACTTCGGGATACGAAAATCAGCACTCCGGATGGGGACACGATTGCCCTGAAGGCTTCCGGCGGTGTGGCCTTTTATCCGAGAAATGGAAAAAATCCGGAAGAATTAAAAAAATGTGCCGATTTTGCCATGTATGATACAAAGACAAGCAATAAAGGATTCTTTAAAATATTTAATCGAGACAGGTATAATCAGGACAGTATGCTTCTGACAGGTGTTGAAGCATTGGATAAGCTTATTGCCGAAAGACAGGTTACTTATTATTTCCAGCCAATCGTATCTGCAAAAGACGGGGAAGTCTTTGCTTATGAGGCATTGATGCGTCCAACGTCAAAGACGATTACCACAGTTTCGGATGTTATCCGGATAGCTTCGGATCAGGCCAGACTTGCGGAAATTGAAGTTTTGACCTTTGAAATGGCTTTTGCCCACTGTCACCGACAGCGTTCAGCTTTTGAAAATGCAAAATTATTTGTCAATTCGATTCCGAATCAGGTTTTATCTAATGAAATTATCGAACAATTATTGAGCAAATACCCGGACTGCCAGGAACGGCTTGTTGTGGAGATGATTGAGAATGAGCCGATTCATCGGGATATATTGATAGAAAAGCAGTATATATGTCGTCAGAATCATGTGGAGATTGCATTGGATGATTTCGGAAGCGGATACAGTACGGAAGAAATCTTACTGGCAATGCAGCCGAATTATGTTAAAGTGGATCAGGCACTGATTCGGGGAATATATATGGATGAGGATAAAAAGCGTCTGCTTAAGAATCTTTTATCCTACGCAAAGCCAAAAGGCATTCGTGTCATTGCTGAGGGTATTGAAAATGCAGAGGATATGAGGACAGTCATTGATCTGGGTGTAGATTATATGCAGGGTAATTACCTTGGAAAACCATCTGCAAAGGCACAAGAGATATCAGAAAAAATACAAAAACAGATTAAAGGATGTTAACTAAGGAGGACACTATGAAAAAATATATACGTTATTGGCTTCTGGCTGTGTGGATGGTCTGCATGACCATCATCGGAGGATGCAGCCAGATACTTGATACGGCGCAGACCTCTCAGGTTTTGTATGAAACCGAGACGGAAACCATTACCGAAATGCTTGCGGAAGATGGCGTTTACACATCCAAAGAGGATGTGGCTCTCTATATTCATTTATATGGAAAGCTGCCTGAAAATTTTATAACAAAAAAAGAAGCAAAAGCACTCGGATGGGAAGGGGGTTCCCTGGAGCCCTATGCACCGGGTAAATCCATCGGCGGAGATCGGTTCGGAAATTATGAAGGAATTTTGCCGGAGGAAGACGGTGTGACTTATAAAGAATGTGATATTGATACAATGGGAGCCGATCAGAGAGGAGCAAAGCGCATTGTATTTTCAAATGAGGGCGCCGTTTATTATACCGAAGATCATTATAAAAGTTTTGAACTTCTCTATGGGGAGGAATAGATCCTATGATTGAACTGGACGGCAGACGTTTGCAGCGATGTGAAGAAGGACATTTATATATGAAGGAAAAGCTTCATTTTATGGAAGACTATGGATGTAATCTGGATGCACTTTTTGATGCACTTACTGAGTGGTCATCGGAGGAAGAAATACGGATTTATGACAGTGAATGGATGGATGAAAGGATAAAAACCGTTTTTTTAGATGCTGTTAATGAGAATAAAGACCTCATTATTGTCTTGACAAATGGAACAGCTATGAGATAAGATAAAAAAGTTGCATATTGTCGAACTTGAAAAGAGGTTTACATGTACGAGATTATCATGCATACGTTGGAGCATACGCTGGAAGAAAGTTTAGGACTTTTGCCTTTTTTACTGATCACTTATATTATTATGGAATATATCGAGCATAAAATGAGTGCTCATACAAGCCGAATGGTGGGAAGATCCGGAAAATTCGGTCCGTTGATCGGGGCTCTTGCCGGTGTGTTTCCTCAGTGTGGATTTTCAGCAGCAGCGGCCAGTCTTTATGCGGGCAGAGTCATTACAAGAGGAACTTTGATTGCTATTTTCCTTTCTACTTCCGATGAGATGCTTCCGATATTCATTTCTCAGAAGGTTTCAGTCAATGTGATACTTTCGATACTTTGTATGAA
>JAEDDO010000048.1 GCA_016298055.1 Frisingicoccus sp. | reverse complement strand
AATCCGGAAATCGGTACGCCCGGTGCTGTATCCTTTTCCATAATGGATAATGCCACACCGCCTCTTGAAAAATAAGCTGTATAGTCAAATCCAGGCTTATCTTTTAAAGGACCAACTTCTCCATATCCAAGAATGGATGCATGAATTAAGTGTGGATATTTTTCATGAAGTGTTTCGTAATCCAATCCAAGTTTTTTGAGTGCCTGTACACGGTTATTTGTTAAAAAAACATTTGCGGATGCAAGAAGTTTTCCAAATGCTTCCTGACCTTTTGGATCTTTAAGATTGATACAAAGATCTCTTTTATTCGCATTTAATCCATCTAATCCATAATCATGTCCGTCTTCCCCTGGTGCCGGATATTTATAGCTTCGTGCAATAACTCGAAAATCATCACCCTTTGGTGCTTCTACTTTAATAACCTCTGCACCGTAATTTGCCAGAATTCGACCGCAGGAAGGTCCTGCAATAAATGTTGATAAATCCACTACACGGATTCCTTCTAATTGTGCCATTATGTATTCCTCCTAATATACACGAACCCTGTAATCTTGCATATAAGCCATTCGATTTATAATCAAAACATTGTCGGCCGTATCTGTTTTGTCACAAACCCATACCTGGTAGTCTAAAGGGTCCAACCAATTTCATATAGGTTAGACCAATTTTGTATTGGTCTAACCTTTCTACCTATTGGTTGGTCCAATCACAAATTGGTCCAACCAATTCTTGTAAGCCTATTATACAAAACTTATTTCAAAATGTCTATAGAAAAATGTATTTTTTTATCATTTTTTTAATATCCTCTCATTTTTCCCCTCATTCTTCCAAAAAAGGCATTGACATATACTCTTTAATAACCGGCATTTGTTTATAATCACAATCAAATATGCAATCATTTAAAATATACCGGGATTCATTTTGCTCAAGCATATTTTCCAGGTAAATTCCAATCGATCCACTCACTTCCTCATCCATATTCAAAATCCGTTCTGCACTCTCCTTTGACATGCAGACCCTCACTGTTCGTGCAAATTCCGGTTTGTTTTTAATTTCTTCCATAAGCTTTTCCATCTTTTCCTCATTCGAAATTATAGAATCGCTGATCATCAGCACTTTCACTTGTCCGTAATCCATTGTTTTATCTGACATATGATTATAGATATCTTCACCCGCTTTAAGGCTTCCGACCTCCAGTGTTAAGGGTTTTTGTTTTAATCCTCCATCCTGTCCGGTCAGAGCGGATACATCCGGAAATGTATAGGTAAACCGAAAATTTTCATTTTCACCTTCATCTACACCCAACGCCATGATAAATGCCCTGTTTTCAAGTTCGGTATAGCTTTCACAACCCATAAGTCCTGCTGATAATACCATTAAAATGACAGCTGCTGTAATCTTTTTACAACGATGCACACAGATAAACAAAAAAAGAATCCCCAGAAGAATCATGCCGGAAATAATCATTGCCGAAAAATACATATTTAAAAATTTTCGATTCATCCCAAGATAAAAGGCTGCTGCCGAACCAAAAAAAGCCAACAGCAGGACACACCACTTTTTTGACGTTTCTCTGTCACGCCATAAAAGATCCGAGGCATGGCTCAAGGCACCGGATAAACTGATAAACATGGCAAATATCCAAAAAGAAAGCATGAGACCGTCCTGTCTTGACAGAAAACCTCCCGGAATACGCACAATCTGCATTAAAATAACCGTAGGCCATCGTTCTGCTGCCATCCCCGGCACTGAAAGCACAGTCACACATAAAATATAGATTAATAAAATGAGAATGCCGCCAATACCAATCGCCCAGGAAAATATTTTAAAAGGATTCTGAAAGGAACCGGATACATCTATATACAACAACCATTCTACGGGCGCCATTAATACCCATGTGACGAGCGATCCCTGAAATACGCCGGTCAGTGACAAGTCCGTGCCGACAAACAGCTGACTCCAGTCTGCCTCCGGCAATGAAAACAGCCCAATAAGCACAATCGGCACTAAAGCAATATAAAAAAATATTTCAGATAATCGTGCCCGGACCTCAACTCCTTTCACAGTCCCATAAACTAAAATCAGGGTCATACCGATCAGGATCATTACCTTTGGCATTGCGTATAAAAATGTTTCATTAAGTACAGCAATAAACATCCCCATTAAAAAAACAAAAACAGCAAAGCATCTGACAGCATACAAAAATCTCAAACCATACCCCAACGTTGAAATATAGGGTTTTGATGACTGTACCAGACATTTTGAAATCACGACCCCCTCGGCCATTGTCAGAACAAATCCCAAAATAAGGGCCATAACACCACTATTTCCGCATACCCTTGGCAGGGCCATTGGCAGAAAAAGGCAGCCGCCCGTAAACACATCCATGATCAACAGTCGGATTGCCTGATGATCGGATATTTTTCCATTATTTGAAAACATTTTTCTCCTCCCCTGACCGATAACGCACGCGTTGCTCTTTCCTTGAAAAAACCGGTCTTTTTCTGATTTTAAATAATGGCATCCGTATAATACCATCCTGAAGATCTCTGTTATCATCTGCTTTGACGGATACATAAGGCATCAGATATGGTATATTGAAACTTTTCAGAGATGCCAAATGAATAAAAACAGACAATATTCCCAAAACCAAACCGTAAATTCCTGCAAATGAAGCCAGAAGAATAAGATAAAATTTCACAAGCCGAAATGCAGAAGCAAATCCCTCATTTGGTATCGTAAAGGATGCCAACGCCGTCAATGCAACAACAATAACAACGACCGGACTGATAATATTGGCATCAACTGCTGCCTGTCCAATAATCAGTCCACCAACAATCCCAAGTGCACTTCCCATAGGTCCCGGCAAACGTATCCCTGCTTCTCTCAATAACTCAAAGGCCAGTTCCAGTAAAAGAAGCTCAACCGGAACAGGAAATGGGACGCCCGACCTTGCTGAGGCAAAAGATAATTCAAGGCTCATAGGCAGCATTTCCGGATGAAAAGCTGCAACTCCAATGTAAAATCCAGGCAATGTCATTGCAATAAATGCTGCCATATATCTTATGACTCTCACAAAGCATACGATTCCCCATCGATTATAATAATCATCTGCCGCCTGAAAAAAACAATTTAAAGTTGTGGGCAACAGTAATACCATTGGCGAATTATCTACAATGACAACAACTCTCCCCTCCATGACAGCTGAAGCCGTTTTATCCGGACGCTCCGTCGTCTGAAACTGGGGGAAAGGCGAGTACCATTTTTTCTCTGTCAATTGTTCAAGATTTCCACAGTCAAAAATTCCGTCAATCTTAAAGCTTTTCATTCGATTAAAAATATCATCTATAACCTCTTCTCTGGCAATTCCCTCCATATACATGACCGTAATATCTGTCTGTGACCTTACGCCGACTTTGATCTGACGTGTTTTTAACCTCGAATCTCTTATACGTCTTCGAATCAGTATGGTATTTACACGCATAGACTCTGTAAAACTGTCTTTTGGTCCCCGCACGGCCACTTCTGATTCGGCAGCCTGCACACCCCTTGACGGAAAATCTTTGCTGGATATGATCAGTGCCTTTCGGCACCCCTGCAAAAAGAACAATGTATTTCCTGACAATATTTCGACAACAGCATCTTCCAACAACTCTGCTGCCTTTGTATCTGCTGTTGTCATTGCCTGTTTTTGCAAAAAATCAAAGGTATTCTTTTTAGGAATTTCTTCCAGTCCGTACATCAGATTTTTAAGAAAGTCTCCCTCGACAAGTTCGCGGTCGATCATAGAATCTACATAAACAATGTACATCGGAAGATCTGCCACCATCATTTCCCGTTGTACAATATCATCACAGTTGTTAAAACGTTTTTTTAATTCCTTTATATTATCTTCTAAATGTTCTGATATTCGCATCCTTCTCCTCCTGACAGCCTCTTTGACACAACCTCTGTATTTGCACGCCAATAGGAAAGTTTTTCGAACTTTCCTATACAAATAAAAAAAAGAAGTCTTTGCTCTATTCTTTGCAAAAACTTCCTTTTTATTCTTATTCATCAGAGAAATATTGTCCGTATTCTCTATTTTTTAACAGGCAATACAAAATTGTCTTCCTGGATCTTTTTCAAAACGGTTAATTCCTGATTGGATACATGACGGACAATAATGTTTGTTGCTGTCTCCTTATCTCTTTTTGACAGTGCCCCGATAATTAATTCATGTTCTTCAATAAGTGTCTGATGTGCCGGATCATATTTCAAATACTCCAGGCGATATCTGTACATCTGCTCACGGAGATTATTTAACATCTGAATCAGTCTGAGATTTCCTGTAGACTTATAGATGACGTCATGAAATTCCACATCTCTTTGTGCCTGAAGTGTAATATCATCCTGATTCAATGCTGCCTTAAAAGCTTCCTGAGCTTTTTTCAATTCTATGATCGTATTATCTTCCATGCGTTCACATGCCAGTTCTGTTGACAATCTTTCCAGAGAAGACCGAACTTCAAGAACATCTCTCAAATCTTTTTCTGTTATCTTTGCGACAATAGCACCTCTCCTCGGAATCATGACAACCAGACCTTCCAGCTCCAGTTTGCGGATAGCTTCTCGAATCGGTGTACGGCTGACTCCCAATTGTTCCGCCAGCTGCATCTCCATCAGGCGTTCTCCCGGTTCCAGTTCTCCTTTCAAAATGGCCTGCCTGAGCGTGTAAAACACAACATCTCTCAAAGGCAAGTATTCATTGATATTCATCTGAAAATTGTGCATTGTTTCTCATTTCCTCCCTCTTTTAAACAGCCTACCGATAACTTCGAATATTAAATGGTCTCACGAGATAAGTCTGTCTTACCAAAGAACTCTTTCTCAAAAGATCCCGCGCTCTCATCCCCTTTTCTCTATCATCAAATATTCCAAAAACCGTTGGTCCGCTGCCACTCATCAGGGCGTTCAAAGCCCCCTCTTTTATCATCAGCTCTTTAATCTGCTGAATTTCCGGATGCTCAGGAATCGTAACTGTTTCCAGAACATTCTCCATCCGCTGTGTCACTCCATGAAGATCTTCTATTCGGAGTGCTTCTACCATACCGTCGATATCCGGATGTTTTTCAATCTTATCCAATTTTAAATTCTCATACACATGTTTTGTTGAAACACTGACCGGCGGCTTTGCAATTAAAATATGGCAATCCGGCAAAGACGAAACCGGAGTGAGTATCTCACCAATACCCTCGGATAATACAGTTCCCCGCATAATACAATACGGAACATCCGCACCAAGCTTAACGCCGCGTTCCATCAGCTGACGTTTTGTCAGGCCCAGTTCGAATATCTTGTTGACTCCGTAAAGTACTGCCGCTCCGTCTGTGCTCCCTCCGGCCATTCCTGCTGCTACCGGAATATGTTTATCTATTTTTATATGAAGCCCGCTCTGAATATGAAATTCGTCCATTAACATCTTCGCAGCCCTGTAGGCAATATTCTGTTCATTCACAGGAAGGAAAGACAAGTTCGTCTCCATAGATATTCCTTTCTGTGTTTTTTCCAATATTATGCGGTCATATAATCGGACAGTCTGCATAATCATCTTGACTTCATGATAACCATCTTCTCTTCGCCGAATAACATCCAGCCCTAAGTTCACTTTTGCAAGTGCTTTCATCTGAATCCGATTCATTCAAGCTTCTCCTCTAATGTTTTTTGTATACAAAATATTTTTACATACAATTATAAAGCAACTTTAACCTTTTTCAAGTATTTATTTTAATATTTCCATATTTTTCATGATCAGCAAGGGCTGACCTGCCAAAAGCTCATCCCCTTTCAAATCGTTCAGCTCCCTGATATCTTCCGGTGATGCATAATACCTCTTCGCAAGATTCCATATCGAATCACCTTCTGAAACCACATGACCTGTTATTCCCGGCATTGCTTCAATTTTTTCAAAATCCAGAGGTTCTTCATGTACATCATTCACAACAGGGATCTCCAAGGATTTGAACACCGAAGTATCCAGCGAAATAATCATCTTTACTTCAATCTCATTGTTATCTGTCATCGAAGCATTGAGCTGTTCAAGGCTCGGATATATGTCATAGCTGTCTTTCTCTGAAATGTCCTTAGCCTCCACCGTATATGAAAAGGGCAAAACTGCTTTCGAAGAATTGACAGGTTTTCGATCATCCGACGAAACATAAAGAATTCCAATATAGACAACACCCTCTACCAGAATACCTTCCGAAGTCATCTCCGTCTGATCAATTTTGACATTTGCATGTGTATGACAAATCTGCATCATCGGTGCATTTTCACTGGCAAGACGTACTTTTTCTCTGACAAGACAGCGTGATTGATTTTTTAAAATCAGATTATCTATCTGTATCGTCTTCCCTTCCGGAATAAGCGTTACCTTCGGAGAATATATATCCTGAAGCAGTTTTAATGTTTCTTCTTTGTAAATATTAATTTCTGCTGCAAGAACTGTCTCAACTCCCACGACTCTCGCTTCTCCGTCCTTATCACTGCGTATGTCAAGATTTAAATGATCGATATGTACTTTTATATCCGGTATCATTTCCTGAATAACCTCCGGCATATCCAACTTTCCTTCGACCGGCACTGCCAATTCCACATCGTTCACAGGATTTTCCAAAACCTCATCCCGGTACAATAAAAACACCGACAGCTGACCTCGTATCAAAATACCGCCGTCCTGAAGTTTGATATCCATATTCTCCAGATTTTCCTGATGCCATATAATCTCCATCATATTCGGCCGATTTGACGGGAGTATGGACTCTTCCCGGATCCTCAGCTGATCTTTCTGACGTATACAGCACAAACTGGCATGAATGCTTTTGTTCTGCACCCAGAGATCCTCTCTGTTTTCCATCCATGCGGCTACCTCTTCGTCCCCAAAACGCATTGCGGTCATATGCATCACAATAATCGAGCGGATACTGATCTTTCTGGAGTTAATCATCCCGGTCCTCAGATCCTCCATATCCCACCGGATATATACCTGATCCATCTCCTGCAGTCCATCCATGTTCACCGTCTCTTCAAAAGGAATGGCGCCTTCAATAGACTGAAGCTGTACACCGCCATCATCACCCATGTACAGGACGCCAAAATTCAACTCTCCCCGGACAACACATTTATCTCTCATCGGTTTAATATCTCTGATATTCAGAGTTCCTTTTTCCTGTATGATTCTCTCCATGTCCGGTCTGGCGTCCGGTACATTAAAATCATTATCTAATGTCACCTGAAATGAAACCGCATGTTTATATGTCGGCACCTGAATATATGTCTTGGACAAATTCATGCAAAGTCCTCCTATCTTTTAAAGCGAATCGTCTGATCAACACCTTCAATTTTTATGATGACATAAGGATAAGATGTCACAGACTCCACCTGCTCCGACTTTTCCGGCCCGATCAAGTCTGTATCTACCCAAATACCATCTTCTCCCTGATATACATCATTCACCTGTATACTGTACCCTGAAGATTCCTGCATACCATAACCGACAATAATATACGAATAACTTCCATCATGGTATGCCATTTGAAATGCTTCTGCTTTTCGCTCTTCGATCATTTTGAGAACTTCTTCCGGCAATGTTGTTTCATCAACAACCGTAAATTCAATGTCCGATATTTTTTTATCCGATGTATCTAATATGGAACAGCCACACAATAAGATCAACATTAAAAAAATTTCTTCTGCATACCGTATGCTTTTATAAATATCTCTCACCGGTATCCAAACCTTTCTTTTTTGTTAATCTATGAAACCAACAGATAAAATATACCTTCCTGTACCTTTAATTTAAAAAGGAGTTCCCTGCACCTGCAAAAAACTCCTTAAAAATTTGTTTTAATCTTAAATCATAGTGGCAATCAGAGATTCAAGCGCTTCATTGACTGCTGCTGATTTTGCATAAGCATCTTCCATGGAGGTACCCTTAATTCCGTAGTAGAACTTAATCTTTGGTTCTGTTCCTGAAGGACGTACACATAACCATGCATCATCTGTCAGATCATAATAAAGGACATTCGAACTTGGAAGACCTGTAGAACTTACAGCACCTGTCTGTGTATCTACAACTTCATCTTTTTTGTAATCTCTTGCGGACATTACAGTCAAACCGGCAATTTCTTTCGGCGGATTGGATCTCAAAGTTTCCATGATTGACTGAATCTTTGCAAGTCCCTCGATGCCGGATAAGGAAATGGATTTAACATCATCCAGATAATATCCATATTTTTCATACATATCAATCATGGCATCCCATAATGTCTTGCCCTGAGTTTTATAGAAAGCCGCAGCCTCGCAAAGAGCCATTGTAGCAACAATTGCATCTTTATCTCTTGCATGTGTGCCGATAAGGCATCCATAACTTTCTTCAAAACCAAACAGATATGTTCCTTTTCCGGTTGTCTCAAAACCAAGAATCTGCTGACCGATATATTTAAATCCTGTCAGACATTCAATCAAACGAATATTGTAGGATTTTGCTATTGCATCTGCCATATTTGTTGTTACAATCGTCTTGATCAGTGCGCCATCTTCCGGCAGTTTGCCGTTTAAGGCCTGAATCTGACTGATTGTATATTCTGCGAGCAGACATCCGGACATGTTACCTGTTAAATTGTGATATTCGCCATTCTTATCTTTAACACGAACCCCCAAACGGTCTGCGTCCGGATCCGTTGCCAGAACAAGATCTGCATCAACTTCCTTGGCCAGTTTTAATCCAAGAACAAAAGCTTCATCCGCTTCCGGATTCGGATATCCAACCGTAGGGAATTCGCCATCTGGAAGTTCCTGTTCCGGAACAACATAAACATTTTCAAATCCGAGTTCTTTTAAAATCCGGCGTGCAGGAATATTGCCCGTACCATGAAGCGGTGTATAGACAATTTTTAACTCTTTACCCATCGCTTTGATTGCTTCCGGATGTTTTACCTGCTCTTTTAACCGTGCAATATATTTGTCATCGATGTCCTTTCCGATGATGGTGCAAAGGCCTTTTGCAATCGCATCGTCCTTATCCATCGTAAGCACATCATTATAATCTGTCACAGCCTGAACTTCACCCATAATGCCACTGTCATGAGGCGGTGTGATCTGTGCACCATCTTCCCAGTATACTTTATATCCATTATACTCCGGAGGATTGTGACTGGCTGTAATATTAATACCTGCAATACATCCAAGTTCCCGTACCGCAAACGAAAGTTCCGGTGTTGGTCTTAATGACTCAAATAAATAAGCTTTAATACCATTCGCTGACAGACAAAGTGCAGCTTCTGCAGCAAATTCCGGTGACATTCTTCGTGAATCAAAGGCAATTGCCACACCCTTGGATTCTCCATTCTGTTTCTTTATGTAATTTGCAAGGCCCTGTGTCGTCTTACGAACAGTATAAATATTCATCCGGTTTGTTCCGGCGCCAATAATACCACGAAGACCTGCAGTGCCAAATTCCAAGTCTTTATAAAAACGCTCTTTAATCTCTTTATCATCTGTCTTGATGCTTAAAAGCTCAGCTTTTGTATCTTCATCAAAATATGGATTAGCCAGCCATGATTCGTATATTTCCTTGTAGTCCATCGGTATCTCCCCCTTATATAATTACATTAAACTTTACGTGTTTCTATTATACCGGATTTTTCCAATTTTTGCACTATATTTTTTATATTTTTTTAAATTAATTGTGCAATATGTCAGATTTTTCCACAAAATACTTGAATGCTTTCTAAAAATCGACTTCTCTGCTCTTTTTCCCTCACAAATTTTTCCAGCTTATCCATATTCTGCGCAGACATCCAGCTTTTCCGGGTATTTTGATATCTGTTTGATATTTTCCAAAATTTTTCCGGGAAAACCATCATGCCATACAGGCTGTAGATTTGCCCCTTATCAAAGGGCATAATACGGTCATAGGTCGAAAGCATCGCCATTCCCAATCCCCTGTTCCAACGGTTTTTTTCAAGAATTTTCCGCATAAAAACATACAGATCATACACCTGGATTTCAAAACGCATCTGGTCAAATCGAACAACCGCTGTTTCTTCAGGCATTACAAGAATATTGTGCTGCGTGTAATCTCCGTGGCAAAGCCTTTGTTCCTCACACGCCTTTTGATACATCTTTTCGTATCCTGCCTTTTCCATGATCTCTATAGCTCTTTCTCCTGCCTCATCAAATTCCTGATATATTTCCATAAAACATCTGTCAAAATTATTTTTCTTCTTTTTATGGATAATATAGTTTTTAATTCTTCGAAGTTCACGCGTCCTCCGTTTCATTTCATCCAATATCGTTTGTTGTTCAAACACATCCTTTATATCCTTCTCCCGGGATATAGAATGCATGGACTTATGCATCCCTGCCAGATGGGCTACTGCTCTTAAAACTTCTTCCCTGTCTTTCGTGCTGCATTCATGACCCTCATACCAGTCTGTAAGCACATAATTCTCATCCTCACTGCTCGTTGTCATGATACTGCCGTCACAATTGACAACAAACTGATCTATGTACATATGTCCTCTGTCTCTGAGACAGGATTTTACCATTGCTTCCCATTGAAGATGTTTAGGTGAACCATTATATGCACGAAGCAGTTTTAATCCCTGGTCTGTTTCGCACAGCCATGCGCCCCGTCCCCGATATAATCGTTTAATTTCCAGACGGTAATTGTCCAACAATTCTCTGATTTTTTCTTCCAAAAAAACCCCTCCCAGATATGTTAAACAATAGTTTCTATTTAACATATGTGAAAGGGGTTCATCATATAACATAAACTCATTTAAAGCAGACAAATACCCTGACTTTCCAGTGCATCCACCACATCATCCGGCCATATAGAAGCAATAACCTCCCCGATATGAGCCTTTCTCAAATAAAACATACAGATTCTGGCCTGTCCGATACCGCCTCCGATCGTATAAGGGAGTTCGCCATTCAGCAGAGCCTTATGGAACATCAAATCTTTCCTCTCCGGACAGCCACGTACTTCAAGCTGATGTTTTAAAGATTCTTCGTCCACACGTATACCCATGGATGAAAGCTCGAATGCGGTATCAAGCAGAGGATAATTTACCAGGATATCGCCATTTAACTCCCAGTCATCATAGTCCGGTGCACGACCGTCATGAGGTTCTCCCGATTTTAAATCACCTCCGATTTTCATAAGGAAAACGGCACCTTTCAAACGAACGATCTCCCGCTCTCTTTCCTTCGGAGTAAGATCCGGATACATATCTTCCAACTCCTGAGTCGTCACAAAAGATATCTCCGGCGGCAGCATCTCTTCAATATATTCATATTGAATTGCCATATACTTTTCTGTATTTTTCAAAGCTTTATACACTTTTCGAACAATACTCTTCAACGTATCTTCATTTCGCTCTTCTTTATCAATAATACGTTCCCAGTCCCACTGGTCAACGAGAAGTGAATGAAGATGATCTGTATCTTCATCGCGGCGTATAGCGTACATATCTGTATAAAGGCCTTCTCCATGCTTAAAGCCATATTTTTTTAAAGCAAATCGTTTCCATTTTGCCAGAGAATGCACGATTTCTGCCTCTCTGTCTCCCTGTTCGCGCACTCCAAAACGCACCGGACGCTCAATTCCGTTCAGAGTATCATTCAGACCACTTTCCGGATATACAAAAAAAGGCGCCGAAACTCGCGTCAGATTCAACTGTCTCGCCAGTTCTTTCTCAAAAAAATCTTTTACACATTTTATTGCAACTTCTGTCTCACGAATATTGAGCGGAGACTTATATCCCTCAGGGACCCATACTGGATTCATATAATTCACCAATGGCTCATTTTATTTGAACCATATACTCCTTCCATCTGTTTTATATATGCAGACTCTGCACTTCTTTAACCATTATATTAACATGCAGAAAAACTATCAAGCTTTTTTATTATAAATGCATTTATGCATTAAATGCAATAGTGCATTGACCAATTCCCCATTATTTTTTTCAAATGCCCATTTTTACTGTCTTTTTTTAACAAAAGTTTGGCACAATATTTGCTACATAATTAAAGTAAATAGAATAAAGGGGGCTTACATCATGAAAGGTTATACAATTAAAGATTTAACAATTGGACAGGAAGCAAGTTTCACAAAGACAATCAGTGAAACCGATGTTTATTTATTTGCAGGTATTACAGGTGATATTAACCCTGCACATTTAAATGAAGAATACGCAAAAAATACATTTTTCAAAGGCAGAATCGCTCATGGTATGCTTTCTGCCGGTTTAATTTCCGCAGTACTGGGTGTACATATGCCTGGTCCTGGAACTATTTATTTAAGCCAGACATTAAATTTCCTGGCACCTGTTCGTATGGGTGATACAATTACAGCAACAGGTAAAGTTGTTGAAATGATCCCTGAAAAGAACAGAGTAAAAATTGAAACCATCTGCACAAATCAGGACGGCACAGTAGTCACAAAAGGTGAAGCTGTTGTAATGCCACCTAAGTAGAATGGGGTTTATTCAAAGGGCTGCAAGGTAAAGCTTCCCCTCTAACAACTCATTTGAAGTTTTACTTGCGAAGCGGTATCGTTTATATGGGGCGATACCGCTTTTTGTTTTCTCTTTTTTCAAAAAGTAATTATCTCGACGTTCGGATAAAACCATGCTATACTGTCCCTATAAATTTTATTCTGGAGTAAAATGATGCGTACAATAACAGATATATCAAAGCCTGTAAACGATTATGATCGTCAGATACTTGATCTTGTATCACTGATGGGCGAAACGCTCTTACTTAACGGTGCGGAAATTTCCAGAGTTCAGACAACTATGGAGATGGTTGCTGCAGCCTACCACAAAGATGAAATTGATGTTTATGCTATTTCCAACGGAATTTTTGTCACATTACGGCACGATGACCGAACCCGGTGTACAAACATAAAACATGTGCCGCTTGCCACACCGGATTTGGGCAAAGTCACTCAAATTAATGCTTTATCGCGAAAAATCTGCGAACAACACTTGCCGGTAAACCAGGCAACAGAGGAACTCTATGCCATTGTGCATACTCCCTCTTTTCCGCTATGGATACAAGCAATTGCCTGCGCTGTCGGAGGCAGCTGCTTTTGTCACCTTCTTGGAGGCAATCTTTTAGACTGCTTTGCCACCGTCCCCGTCGGTATTCTTTTATGTCTTTTTCAACACTGGATGGGAAAGGCAAAACTTTCGAAAATGATACAGACCATTCTCGGAAGCGCTCTTGTAACCCTTTGCGGACTTATGGCTGCTCTTGTTTTTTCTGTTTTAAACATGGATAAGATCATCATCGGCGGTCTGATCATTCTTGTTCCGGGTGTTCCTTTTACATCATCTATACGTGATTTTTTTAATGGTGATTACCTCTCCGGCACGATCCGTTTAATTGATGCACTCCTCGTTTCTCTCTGTATGGCCATCGGCGTAGGTGCTGTTCATTTTTTATTTATGTAATCCGACATCAAAAAATATATCAAGGAGGTCTTACCCATGAATCTATGCCTGGAGTTTTGTGTCGCCTTTTTTGCCACGGCCGCTTTTGCCGTATTATTTAATGTTCCAAAAAAACAATGGATTTTCGCAGGTATTACCGGTGGAATCGGCTGGATTTTTTACCAGATTTTTTTACACCTTATCGGTACGGTTATTGCTACCTTTGTGGCTGTACTTGTAATTACATTACTATCCAGAAGTTTCGCCGTCATCCGAAAAGCACCTGTTACGGTTTTCCTTATTTCCGGAATATTTCCGCTTGTTCCCGGTGTTGGCATATATTATACTGCCTACTATTTTATTATGAATAACCTGTCTCTTGCCGGTGAGAAAGGTATTGAGACAATAAAAATTGCCATTGCCATCGCTCT
>JAEDDO010000216.1 GCA_016298055.1 Frisingicoccus sp. | reverse complement strand
AATAGAGCCGTTAGGCTCTTAGAAGCCCATTACCTTTAGGTGATGGGTAGTTCACATTGTGATATAGTATTTCTGATATCATATATATGAGTGAAAGAGGTGAACGAAATGAAGGTACAGCCATTTTACATAGCTGTCTGTGATGATGATGAGAAGGATAGAAAAGAAATTGCAGAAATGGCAGAACAAATTTGTGAAATGGAGAAAATAGATGCAGAAATAATTTGTTTTGCAGACGGAAACCTTTTTTTGCAGGAATTAAAAAACGGAATGTCCTTTGATATGCTTTTCCTGGATGTAATGATGCCTGAGATGGATGGAATGAAGCTGTCGCGATATCTTCGCAGTGAGAAGCAAGATCTTCCCATCGTATTTATCTCCAGTAACAGAGATATGGCACTTAGAGGATATGAGGTATCTGCAGTGCGTTATCTTGCAAAACCACTGGAAAAAGAATACCTCCGGGAGGCCATAGTTTTCTGCTACGGCGATAAAAATAAAAAGAAGGAGCTTCTGTTTCCAATTACCGGCGGAATCAGAAAAGTTTCACCTGAGGAAATTATTTATGTGGAGATTAGAGGGAGAAAGAGCCATATTACCCAGGAACAGGAGGAGTGGGATACAGCTCTTTCCATTGACCGGCTGGGAGAAATGTTGTCTGGTTCCGGGTTTGTCCGATGTCACCAGAGTTTTCTGGTAAACTGCCGTTTTATCCGAACTCTTCGTACTGCGCAGATAGAATTGGTAAACGGAGTGTATATTCCGGTAAGCAAATATCGTATTAAGGAAGTGCGCCGATATTTTTTTGAGTATATGGAAGGATAAATCATCAGGAGAGAGGAATAACAACACATATTTTGTATGTTCCTTCTTCCTCCTGGATGGAAACCATATCACCCCATTGTTTCATAATCTGATGGATAATCTTAAGCCCATACCCATGAGTGGGAGCAGGCTTTTTTTTGTGTGCGGAAGAATCCGCTGCTGTGGAATTTTCGCAGGAGAAAATAAAATGATGGTCTTTACAGTGGAAATCCAGACGAATTCTGGGATTGCTTATGGCAGGATGGGATGCAGCCTGAATGGCATTGTCAAGGATGTTCATAATCAGGCAGCAAAGCTCTGTGTCGTGAAGCGGAAGCTTTTTCGGAGCACTTGCCCGGGAGATTTCTGTATGAATTCCTTTTTTTGCGGCAATGGCCAGTTTTCCATTGATGATAATATCGAGCATTTCGTTCCCGCTTGTAATAATAGGGCGGACATTCTGGATCTGATCCACTAGCTTATCCAGATAAGCACATAACTTTTCCGGGGAGTTTTCGGCCATTGAGCGAAGCATGGTGTAATGCCTGTTAATGTCATGGCGAAGCATCATGATTTCATCAGACTGCAGTCGGAGATTTTCGTAGCTTTCCAGAGTAAGTCTGTTTTTGGCAGACAGCACGGAAGCTTCTATTTTCCGCTGGGATTCCTTCTCCAGTAATTCGATGATTACTGTTGCAAGGCTGGACAAAAGACAGAGAACCCAGACAATCTTCAGTGAGAATACAGGCAGAAGGAGGGAAAAATCACCTGCGATTCGCGAGAGTACACTGGAAGTGTAGCCGGGAATCAGGGGAATGCTGATCAGTAAGAAAGAAGCATATCCCAAAGTGATCAGAATGGCAGTCTGAGTAAAGTAACTAAAAAATTTATTCTCCCTGTTCCAGAGAATAAAAGCACAGAGTATAGAGAGAAACAGAGCGAGAAATCCTGTAATCTGGGGCAGTTCGATAAAAAAACGATACCATCTGCCGTAGGAAAGAACGGCACCGGTCTGTATTATGGCAGCAAACCCTGTACTCAGACATTGTACCAATGCCAGTATGAGAAATAAGGGTCGAACCCGGCCGGCATATATGGAAAGAAATATCAGGAGTACGCCAATGGACAAATGAAAGGTCATGGTCTGCAGATCCACAGGAAACTCTCCGAAATACTGTGGAAAGAAATCGGCTTTTGTCAGTACGCTGAATATTTGAAGCATGACAGCAACAGCAAGGACGACCAGCGATGCACTGAAACGTCCAAGAGAAGCTCTCCAGATAAATGCAGCCAGAAGAATGATTTCAAGGGCAAATAATAGCACAGAGGGAATCATTATGGATGCGGCCGAGGCAATAAGATCACTTTCGTAAGAGTATCCGCAGTAAAGGGTAATTTCGCAGGGATAAACGGTTTCGTTATCCGTTAGAGTTTCAGAAACTGCGGGGCTTGACTGTGCAATGGTAAGTGTCTGGTTCATGTAATTGTGAGGCAGGGAAATGGTTATAGGTTCTGCACGGTCATATTCCTGCATGGGAAGAGAAAGTTCTCCTATCTGTTTTTCAGAACTCTCAGGACAGTCTGTATAAAGCAATGTGTCATCCAGAAACACACTGATGGAACGATTTGCAGTACCGATACGAAGTGTGGGACTATCCAGCTTTTCTGTAAGTTTACGTGAGAAATAGAAAGTTTGTCCTGCATAAGACAGTCCTGAATATCCGCCGATGCCATTGGGGGTTAAGACGGTTGTTTCACCATTTTCTGAAGTAAAAACAGTCCAGCCTTTTGAACCTTCCCATTCCTGGCCGTCCTGGGGGAGCAGAGAAAGATTGTAGGAGGAATCTTCCATAGGCATTGTATAGTAAAAAACAGCTATTGCAGACAGAATGCAGGGAAAAAGAGCCAGAAGTACGGCGGATAATAGAATCATAATGCGTTTCATAATAATTACCTCTCTGTGTGTCATTTCTACTTTTTAGTGTATCAGTCCTGACATTATTCTGTCAATAAATTGCAACTTGCATTATTTGTCTAGTTTTGACGTTTTTTCGTCCTGTTTTGCAGGTGATATAGACTGATGGCAGGA
>JAEDDO010000003.1 GCA_016298055.1 Frisingicoccus sp. | reverse complement strand
TGTTCTGTGAAAAGTATGTGGGGAAAATGTGAAAAAATTGTTAAAATTAATTTGTAGTAATAGAAAAATGCCTGGAACCCTGAGATTCCAAGCATCTTTAAAAGTGTCGAAGCGACGTGATTCGAACACGCGACCTCTGCGTCCCGAACGCAGCGCTCTACCAAACTGAGCCACGCTTCGAAGTACCACACTATTCTATATCTTTTTAAAGAAAAAAGCAACTGTTTTTTTCTATTTTGTGAAAAAAATTTTATATGATACCAGGTGAACACTTTTTAGAATACAAATTTAAAAATTCCGGCAATGAATCCGCATCCGTAGGACACATGAAGAAGAAAATGAACAAGCATCAGACGGAAACGGAGCATAGGCCCATCCTGTGTGTCTGCGTCTTTCAGGCTGAAAGATGCGGCCGCATCTAATCCAAAATAGAGACCGAGAATGCCAAGGTAGAGCTTTCGAATCCGTTTGGAGAAAACAGAGAGCAGTCCTCCCGGGATAAGAAACAGGACGAAAAGCATCGGGATAAGATGGGACATACGTGCCGGTCGTTTGTGTTTTTTGATGACAGCGACTTTCCAGAGTCCGTAGCCAAAGTACTGACGGATCAGGCCGGTGTAGGTATCTCTGGGATAGTAATAGCTTCTTATCTTTGGTGTGATAAAGATTTTGCCTCCGGCCTCAGAAATTTTGAAATTAAAATCGTCATCTTCGTTCAGAATAAGATTCTCGTCAAAAAGACCGACAGATTCAGCCGTGGATTTTTTAAAAGCACCGAAAGATACAGTGTCGCTGTATCCTTCATAGTCTTTAATATGCTGTTTGCCGCCGCCGAGAGCAAAGGAAGAATAATAGGCTGCAGCTACGGCGCGCTGTACCGGAGTCTTTCCTTTTACGATCGTTGGGCCGCCCACATTGTCGGCATCGGTTTTTAAGAGATACTCGATACACTTGGAAATATAGTCGGATGCAAACTCTGTATGAGCATCCAGACGGACAATATAATCACCTTTGGCAGCACGGATTCCCGTATTAACACCGCAGGAAATCGTTCCCTTTGGATTCTTCAGCATATGGATGTGATTGTATTTTTCCTGATACTCCATAATAATTTCCTCTGTGTCATCTTCAGAAGGGCTGACACAGAGAAGGATTTCAAGTCGATCGGCTGGGTAGTCCTGACTCAGGACAGAGTCCAGACAGGAACGGATATATCGATGTTCGTTTCGTACCGGAATGACCACTGTCACGAAAGGCAGGGCATTATCGGAAAAAGAATTTGTTGTTTTCATCATGCATACTCCTGATTTGTTTTATGAAATTTATTATAAAAGTATTATTGCCCGAAGTCAAATAGGAATATGCCAAAGCCTCATAGGTGGGTAATTCGTTGACAAACATGTATAAAAGCTTTAAAATATAAAAAAATGTCTACTATCATTTATTATAGAAAGAAGAACTTATTATGAATAAAAAGATATTAACAGTGGTTGTTCCGAGTTATAATGTGGAAGCCTATCTTGAGGAGACTTTGCTCAGTTTTGTGCATCCGGATATAATGGGGGATATTGAAGTATTGGTTGTCAATGACGGCTCTTCGGATCATACGGAGAAGATTGGTAAGTGGTTTGAAGACCATCATCCGGAAACTTTTCGTGTGATCACTAAGGAGAACGGAGGTCATGGATCGACGATCAACCGGGGAATCAGTGAAGCAAAAGGAAAGTATTTTAAAGTTGTGGATGGGGATGACTGGGTGGATACGGAGAATTTTCGCCGTCTGGTCAAATTGCTCAAACGTCTGGATGTGGACGTTGTGGGAAGTAATTATACGATGATAGATCATGAGACGCGCCGTCCGGCAAAGCTTCAGGAGAATCCCTTTGACGGATTGGAATACGGACGCGTCTATCATTTGGAGGACATCGCCGGCAAGACGAGCGTTCCGATGCATGCGATGACGATTAAGACAGAGCTGCTCAGAAGAATGAAAGTTAAACTGGATGAGCATATGTTTTATGTGGACATGGAATATATTACATTTCCGATACCATATGTAGATACATTTTTATTTTTTGAGCCATCCGTATACCGATACCGTCTTGGACTTCCGAACCAGAGTATGTCGATCAAAAAAATGCAGGATAATATGAAGAATCATCTTCGTGTGCTTTTACGGCTGGAGCGTTATGTGGAGCATATGTCCGGAAGACTGACAGAAGCGCAGCGTATTTATATAAATGATATTATCGGATGGATGATCGGAAGCCAGATGAAGATTTATATCAGTTTTCCTCTCAACAGCGGGAAATGGCAGGAAGCAAGGGCGCTGGATGCCTATATGAAGAAGCGCAATCCGGATGCCTGGAAAAGTGTGAAGAATAAAGCAGTATGGCTGCTCAGATATTCAGAATTTCTTCTTTTTCCTGCTGCCGTAGGCACATTTAAGTTTCGCCGCACATTATATTAGACTAAGGATAAAAAGAGTAAAGAAAGTATAAGGAGTTTAGGAGTATGGATCTGATGAAGGATCGGTTAAACACGTTTTTTAAGTACAAAGATTTATTGAGGGAACTTGTTGTCCGGGATTTGAAGTTAAAGTACCGGAGAAGTGTTCTCGGTTATCTTTGGAGTATTTTAAATCCCTTATTGATCATGATTGTAATGACAATCGTATTTTCGCATATGTTCCGTGCCGGAATTGAAAATTTCCCGGTGTATTTGTTATCCGGACAGGCGGTTTTTGATTTTATCAGAAATTCAACAACGATGGCTATGTATTCGGTATTGGATAACGGAGCACTGATTAAGAAAATTTATGTTCCGAAGTATATATTTACATTGTCTAAAATAACAAGTACCATGGTAGATTTTGTATTTACGTTGGGTGCGCTTGTTCTGGTTATGCTTGTTACACGTTCATCCTTCACACCATATCTTCTGGCAACACCGATCCTGGTACTTCAGGTGTATATATTTGCCTGCGGTATGGGCTTCATTCTCTCGGCGGCCAATGTGTTTTTCCGTGATATTCAATATATTTACGGGGCATTTCTTGTAGCATGGCAGTATGTGACACCGCTTTTTTATCCGATCGAGTTACTTCCGCCATGGCTGATAACGCTTGTACAGTGGCTGAATCCGGCATATTATTATGTGGAACATTTCAGAGATCTGGTTTTATACGGATGTTTCCCGTCAATGAGAGTATTTTTGGGCGGATGGGTTTTTGCTTTTATTATGTTGGGGGCCGGTCTGTTCGTGTTTAAGAAAACACAGGATCAATTTATCTTATATTTATAGGAGAACATGGGATGGAACAGGATTATGTTGTAGATATTGAGAATTTGACGATTCGGTTTAATCTGGCATCGGAGAAGATCAGTGATTTAAAAGAATATTTTATTAAGCTTGTAAAACGAGAATTAATGTTTCAGGAATTTCTTGCACTGCAGGATGTAACCTTGAAGGTCAGACGGGGGGAATCCTGGGGATTGATCGGTGTGAATGGTTCCGGAAAGTCGACGCTGCTGAAATCTACCTGCGGTATTTTAAAACCTTATAAGGGGAGTATTAAGATCAACGGCAATATTGCACCGCTTATTGAGTTGGGAGCGGGATTTGATTATAATATGACAGCTCGTGAGAATATCTTCCTGAACGGCACGGTGCTTGGACATTCAAGAAAATTTATGCAGGAGCACTTTGAAGAGATTGTGGATTTCGCAGAACTTCATGAGTTCCTGGATGTGCCGATTAAAAATTTTTCATCCGGTATGCAGGCACGTCTTGGGTTTGCCATTGCTACGATGGTTCGCCCGGATATTTTAGTGGTAGATGAGATTTTATCTGTAGGAGATTATCAGTTTCAGCAAAAATGCTATCGGAGAATGGAAGAGATGTTGTCCGGCGGTACGACACTGCTTTATGTGTCGCATGATATTGAATCTGTGCGTAAGCTGTGTGATCATGCCATCTGGCTGGATAAGGGACATGTTGTCAAAAGCGGTCTTGTAGAAGATGTCTGCAGTGAATACATGCAGGTCTACAGATAATAAGTTGAGGATAGTATATGATTTTACAAAAAATAGTATTTCCTGAAAGAAAGGATGGGACTGAGAAACTGTATTACAGGGGCAATGGTGTTCATACAGCAGCAGATGAAGACACCTTTGTTATGAATCAGAACGGCGTGATGGATATGATCACCTATTTTAATGGTTTTTCCGCAGGTAAATGGCGGAAATACACAAAAGTTACCCATCTTGATCTTACGATTGATTTTTGCGGGCATATATCTGTGTCTGTGTATCATAAGAAGAAAGTAGGCAGTACGATCGTTTCGCGGATCATTTACCGTATGGATGTGTCGTCAAAAGAGCGCACAAGTCAGACGATGTATATCGGCAGTCTGCCGTCAGAAGGGATTATTGGCTTTGTTCTGACATCAAAACAGGATAACAGTTGTTTTTTCGGGGGCTTTTACGGAACGAGGGAACGTCTTGATGTTAAAGATGTTCATATTGGAATCGGCATTTGTACGTTTAAGAGGGAAGCTTATGTGAAGCGGAACATGCAGATTCTTAAGGCGCAGATCCTTGATAACCCGGAAGCTTTATCGCGAGGACATTTTACTGTCTGCATTGCGGATAATGCACAGACGCTTACGAAAGAAACATTTGAACATCCGGATATACGGCTTGTAATGAATAAAAACCTTGGCGGTGTGGGCGGCTTTACCCGGACCATCATTGAACACATGAATGGCGAAAAAACTTTGACCCATGTGCTTTTGATGGATGATGATGCCATGATTTCTCCTGCATCACTGGAACGCACGTATACATTTTTGACTTTGTTGAAGCCCCGGTATGCGCAATACGTTCTGGGAGGTGCTCTTATTCGTCTGGATCAGCCGACAATTCAGCATGAAAGCGGTGCCCGCTGGAATAGAGGAGATATTCAGGCACTCAAGATGGATTATGATCTTAGCTGTGTGAAGGATATTGTTAAAAATGAGATAGAAGAGAGAGTGGAGTATACCGGATGGTGGTATTCGTGTATACCGGTTTCGCAGATTGAAAAAAGCAAGCTTCCTCTTCCGCTTTTTCTTCATCGTGATGATATTGAGTATGGGCTTCGGGCAGAAGGCTTTATTTTGTTAAATGGTATTTGTGTCTGGCATGAATCCTTCCAAAATAAATTGCCCGGAGTTGTTGAATATTATGATATTCGAAATATGGGAATTATTAATGCAATTCATTATGCAGATTATGATAAAAAGTCCTTTAAGAAACAGCTGTTTATTGCAGTAAGCAGTAATATAGGCAAGTACCGGTATAAATATGTGAGTCTGAACCTGAAGGGGGCAGTGGATTTTCTGAAAGGATACGAATGGTTTTCAAAAGCGGATACGATAGAAATCCATAAAGAACTTGCAAGGTACAATTATACATCCAGGCCGGTGATGGATTATGTCGGATATCACGGATTGGATAGAAATGATCTGGAAAATTATACAGAGGAAGAGGCTGTTCCGCCGCTCCTTGTCCGACTGTTCCGAATTGCTTCAATGAATGGCACATTCTTTCCGTCTAAAGGAAAGAAACCGGCGGTGGTCATTCCGTGGCCGAATATATATGAGCTGTATCGTAAAAAAGAAGTTATCTATGTTGATAATAACGGAAATGGCACAGGGGTAAAGCGAAGCAGGAAAAATCTCATTCGTGCCTATATTCAGCTTTTTAAAGTTTTTCGTATGATTGACCGGCAGTTTGATGATGCCTGTCGTGGGTACAGAGAAAACTATGATCAATTGATCAGCAGAGAATTTTGGAATAAATATTTGAATATAACTGAGGAGGATTAACATGGAAATACCAAAAGTTTCGATTGTAGTTCCAATATATAATGTGGAAAAATATTTACGTCAATGTCTGGACAGTATTATCCATCAGACGCTCAAAGATATTGAAATCATTTGTGTGGATGACGGATCTACAGATTCATCTCCGGAGATCATCAGAGAATACATGGCTAAAGACCCGAGAGTTAAAGTGATCACAAAACCAAACAGCGGTTATGGAAACTCTATGAACCGGGGCTTTGACATGGCAGAAGGAGAATATATCGGCATTGTGGAGTCGGATGATTATGCAGATCCTGAGATGTTTGAAACTTTATACCGTATTGCGAAAGAGAATAAACTGGATGTTGTTAAATCCGGGTTTTATTACTATTTCTCTGTACCAAAGGAAAAGAATGAAAAAGTTGAGATCGTGTCCAAAACAAGAGCAGGTGTAACTTTTTGCCCGGCAACAGATTTCAGGGCACCGATGGAGATGGTAGAATTCTTTAATATTAAGCCGACAATCTGGTCCGCGATCTATAGAAAAGATTTTATACGTGAATACAATATTCGGTTTAATGAAACGCCGGGTGCTTCTTTCCAGGATGCAAGTTTTAATTTTAAAGTTATGGCACAGGCAAAACGCGTACAGCTGATTCAGGATGCATTTCTCCATTATCGTCAGGATAATGAAAATTCATCGGTCAATTCTCCGGGAAAAGTGTTCTGCGTCTGTGATGAGTATGCGGAGATGCAGAGATTTCTCGATACAAACCCGATGAATCGTGGTGAACTTGAATGTGTATGTAAGCGTATCAAATACGATAGTTATATCTGGAATTTTAACCGTCTGGCTAAAAAATATAAATATTTGTTTTTAGAACGGGCTGCCGAAGAGTTCAAAGACGATTTTGAAAAAGGTACGATGAATCCACGGTATTTTGAAAAATACAAATGGGAGGATGTGAAAAAGCTGGTGGAAGATCCGATTGGATATTACACAGAAAAAGCTTTAAATCAGCCTGGATATTCAACAAAGGAACTGAGAGAGATCAAGAATTCCTGGTCCTATAAGATTGGACGTCTGGTGACATTTTTTCCACGTAAGTTTTTGGGAGGCATCCAGAGCATTAAAGATGATGGTGTTATCTATACATTTAAACTTGGATGCAAAAAGATTGCAGGAGGTTTATCATGGATAAAAGACCGAAAGTCTCGGTAATCATACCAATTTATAATGTTGAGAGCTATTTGAGCAGATGCCTTGAAAGTGTTGTGAATCAGACCCTTCTTGATATTGAGATCATCGGTGTCAATGATGGAACAAAGGATAACTCTGTTCAGATCATCCGTGAATATATGGCATTAGATCATCGGATTTCTCTTGTAGAAAAGGAAAACGGCGGTCTTGCTTCTGCCCGCAATGCCGGATTAAAGGTGGCTTCCGGAGAGATTGTTTTATTTTTGGATTCAGATGATTATCTTGCTGAAAATGCCTGTGAGCGTATTTATGAAGAATACCTGAATCATGGAGCCGATATTATTGTGTTTGGATCCACGCCATTTCCTGAGATTCCGGAACCGGATGAATGGGTTGTATGGAAATTGAACTGTCATGATATTTTTTATCCGGAATTTGAGACGGATGTTCTTTTTAAAGAACCATGCGGGCTTCCTTTTGCCTGGAACAGAGCTTTTGCAGGGGATTTCCTTGTGAAAAATCATTTGAAGTTTCCTGAAGATGTTCTGTTTGGTGAGGATATTGTCTTTTTGTTTGAGGCGACACCGCAGGCAAACAGTATTCAGTTTATTGAAGACAAACTACATTTTTATCAATGTTTTCGTCAGGGCTCACTTATGTTCCGATATAATGGCGAGATTGAAAAAAAGATGCGTCAGCATATACGGAATATGGGGATTATTACGGCCTACTGGTATAAAAGGGGTTGGATCGCTAAATGGGGAAAAGACTACTTTGAGTGGTTTATCTCATTTATTGTGCCTGATCTGATTCAGTATGAAGGCGAAAACAGAGATAAGCTTGCCAGAGCTGCATTAAAGATCATGAACCGGTATGGTGTAAATGAATGGAAGAAGAAGGCAAAGTTTGAATTTCGAGAGAAATACCGCCGCCTCATTCGGATGGCAAAGGTAAAATAGTAGATGATGGGAGGAGTTAGGGTGAAGTACGATTATTTAGTTGTAGGTGCAGGCCTTTTCGGATCGGTTTTTGCATATGAGGCAAAAAAACGGGGAAAGACATGTCTTGTGATCGATAAGCGGCCGCATATCGGGGGCAATGTTTATTGTGAAGAGATTGAAGGAATTAATGTGCATAAATACGGTGCACATATTTTCCACACATCGAATAAGAAAATATGGGAGTACGTCAATCAGTTTGCTGAATTTAATAATTATATCAATTCGCCGGTGGCTGTTTATAAAGATGAACTGTATAATCTTCCTTTTAATATGAATACTTTCAGTAAAATGTGGAATATTCGTACACCACAGGAGGCAAAAGATATTATAGCGGCACAGATCAGGGAACTTCATATTGAAGAACCAAAAAATCTGGAGGAGCAGGCACTTTCACTGGCAGGCCGGGATGTCTATGAAAAACTTGTCAAAGGCTATACGGAGAAGCAGTGGGGACGTGATTGTACAGAATTACCTGCATTTATCATTAAACGTCTTCCGCTTCGCTTCACATATGACAATAATTATTTTAATGACCGGTTCCAGGGAATCCCAATGGGCGGTTATACAAAAATCATTGAGAAGATGCTGGACGGCATTGATGTTCGTGTGAATACAGATTATTTTGAGTTTATTAAGGAGAATCCGTCTGTTGCCGATAAAATACTGTTTACAGGCATGATTGATGAATTTTATGATTATAAGCTGGGAGCGTTGGAATATCGCTCTGTACGCTTTGAAACAGAAGTACTGGACTGTGATAATTATCAGGGAAATGCGGTTGTCAATTATACAGAGAGAGAAGTGCCATATACACGAATCATTGAACACAAGCATTTTGAGTTTGGTACACAGGAAAAAACAGTGATTTCGAGAGAATATTCCTCCGAATGGAAGGTGGGAATGGAGCCATATTATCCGGTTAATAATGATCAGAATAATCAGTTGTTTGAGGAATATAAAAAACTGGCCGCAAAAGAAGAAAATGTAATTTTCGGAGGCCGCCTGGGAAATTACCAGTATTATGATATGGACAAGGTTATTGAAGCAGCACTTAATCTTGTTGAAAAAGAATTATAAAGTTATGCGGAACTGCTGAAAGAGGGCGGCAGTATCTGGATGTTTTACTGCAAAGGAGTGAAGCCATTGGATATTCGACAATTAGAGTATTTTGTGGAATTAGCCAAGACAAGAAATTTCCGTAAGGCATCTGAACACTTGCATCTGTCCCAGCCGGCATTGAGCAAGAGTATTCGCCTTCTGGAAGCGGAATTGAATACAGTCTTGATTGAACGAACAAATAAAAGTTTTGAGTTAACAGATACAGGTCAGGCATTACTGCAAAAATCCGTTTTTTTGATTCAGCAGTTTCAGGATATTTATAAAACAATTGAAGATGTACGCCTCTCAAATGAAGGAGAAATTAAAATTGGAATACCGAATATTTTAGGATATTTATGTTATTTTGATTTGATCTGTGATTTTCAGAAGAAGTATCCGGGGATACATATATCGGTTTCCGGTGAGGGAACAAAAGATATTAATGCGGCACTCAGCGAAGAACGCATTGATCTGGGATTGGGGATGCTCTCGGAAAATGTACCGATTGCGAGAAATCTGAGAGTTATACCATTGACTCACGATGAAGGCGTGATCGTTGCCAATAAGAGTAAAGCCTATGCGGCTATGGATACGATCAGTATCCGGGATATTAAGGATGAAAATTTTCTTCTTATAAATGAGCAGTATCTGCTTTATGATGATATTATGCAACTGTGCATGCAGGAAGGATTTACACCGAAGGTCATGGCCAAAAGCAGTCAGTGGGATTTTTTACTGAAAATGGTGGATTCGAATTTTGGCGTGTCCATATTGCCAAGACCGCTGATGGAAAAAAATCAACTGAGAAATATTAAGCCTTTGAAGATTAAAGAAGGTTTTAACTGGGATATCGGATTTTTTCTTTTGAAAAATCGACCGCTGACGCATGCAATGGATAAATTTATTGAATTTACCCGACAGTATTTGAGGGAGCATAAGGATTTTCATTATATATATTTTGCGGATACGCCTTTGGAATGGACTGGAAGATGGAAATCGGAAGAATCCAGAGAAAAGATAGAGGAAAATAAAGAAGAATAAATGTACCTGATGCCGGGAGTTTTGTTCCCGGCATCAGTTGCGTTAAGAGATAAAAAAAGAAGTATCACTCAGGCAAGGACGAAATTGAAGTGATGCTTCTTTTTGTATTGAGGGCTTTATGTAGGTTCCCAAAAATAATATAACCTTAGTTCTTATTATAGGCAGTTGGAGAAAAATGTAAAATACATATTTTTTATTATGATAATAACTTTTGGTTATCACGTGGAAAATTACTAAAAAAGTCCGTAAATCTGCATTGAGATATTATTTCTATTGTGATAAAATGTAAATAGTTTGAAACAATGTATGTCGGGGGTGGAATTGATGGGTCTTTTTAAAAGAAAACAAATGCCCCGTTTCTATCTTCTGAGGAATGGGGAACTTGTCGTCTATATCAATAATAAAGGCGCCGAACTCGTATCTGTTAAGGGTGTGGCGAATAAGACAGAATATATATGGAATGGTGATCCGGATTATTGGGAGCGTCGGGCTCCGATCTTGTTTCCTTTTGTTGGCTCTTTGAACGGTGAAACCTATCGTCATAACGGCAAAGAGTATCGTATGCCGAGACATGGCTTTGCCCATGATATGTTCTTCACTAAAAGTGCTGAAACAGAGGATCAGTTATGGTTTGTCCTTGATTCGAATGCTGAGACAAAGAAACAATATCCTTTCGATTTCCATTTGGCAGTATGTTACCGTTTGAGGGGACATTTTCTCCAAGTGAAGTGGGTAGTGACGAATAAAGATAAAGAAACGATGTATTTTTCAATCGGAGGGCATCCGGCTTTTCGATGCCCGTTGAAAGAGGATGAACGTCAGTCGGATTACTATCTGGGATTTGATATGGAAGGACGAGGTAATCCGAAATATCATACCCTTAACAGGAGAGGACTTTATAGTCCGCAGGAGTATGAGCTTCCGCTTGAAAAGGGACTTTATAGACTGAATGAAGGAACATTTCAGAAGGATACGATGATTTTTGAAAAACAGACAACCAGAGTATATTTGATGCGGCCGAATAAACGTCCTTATGTAACGGTTACTTCAGCTTCACCTATTATGAGTATCTGGTCGCCGTCAGATAAACATGCACCGTTTGTGTGCATTGAACCCTGGTATGGAAGCAGTGACGGAGAAGGATTTAATGGGGAATTGTCGGAAAAGGAGTGGATACAGAGCCTTTTGCCGGGAGAAGTATTTGAAGCCGCTTATTTTATTGAATTTTCATAAATTAAAAAGTGGGCAGCCGAAACTGCCCACTTATGATTTTTTTATCAGCCGCGGAAAATGAAAGATTCACAGTCTGTACATTCGATCTTTGTCGGATGGGTTTCATGGGTTCCAACTTTAATCTGATTTAATGTGCAGTAGTTTTCAGCCATGTCATGGTGTTTACATTCTTTGATTGAACACTGGATACATGAATTTTTACCCATAATTCAAACTCCTTTCAAATTTAAAAACTGTAAAGGTTTACAGACGTTAGTATGTGGTATTATTTGATTTTTATTCGAAAAAGATTGTAACAGATAAATTCTTTTGAATGCAGAAAGGCATAAAATGAGAAAAAAAGGAAAGATAATTATTACAGCGGGATGTATATTCTGCTTTTTGTGCATATGTTATATAGGTGTTTCGCTATATTTTTATCGGGTATTTTACCCGAATACATTTATTAACGGGATGGATGTTTCAGGACAGGATCCCTCTGAAGTACGAAAGTTAATGGAGGAATCACTCAAGGATTATGAAATCACAGTTGTGTCTGTTGACAGCGAAGAAGTAATCAAAGGCAGTGAGTTCGATTTTGAATATGAATATACTTCTGTTGAAGAATTAAAAAAAGAAGAGCAGGGATGGCAGTGGCCGTTAAAAATGTTTCGTAAAACCGACTATCAGGTCTCGCCGGATGCTAAGTGGAATCAGGCCAAACTGGATGAAAAAGTGAATCAGCTCCTATGCATGACTCAGGAGATGACAGCACCGAAAGATGCTTCTTTAACGATTAACGAAGAGGGTTTTCATCTTACGGAAGAAGTTGTGGGAAACACAGTGAAGAAGGATAAGGTTGAAGAGGCTGTAACGAAGACGGTCACTTCAGGAGAGACCAAACTGATTCTTGATGAAGAAGGATGTTATGAAAAACCTCAGGTTACGGTAAACTCTCCGGAGATCCAGGATCAGCTTAAGAAGGTGGATGAACTGTGTAATGCAGAAGTAGTCTATGATTTTCACGGTAACGAGGAGAAGATTGGAAAGGATCAGATTCGAAAATGGGTAAGAAAGGATGACGACGGAGAACTGTACGTATCCTGGGAGGCAGCTTATGACTATCTGGATAGTCTGGCAGACAAGTATGACACCGTTAATTCTTACAGAACCTTTCAATCCTCCAGAGGTTATGAGATCACTTTAGAGCCGGGATCCTATGGATGGGGAACGGATGTATCTGAGGAGACAGATCTTCTCATAGATGATATAAAAAATCATCGTGTGACAAGCCGCCAGCCGGCCTATTATATGACACCTTATGATTATCTGGATCCGAACTCTCCGGATGATATCGGATTTACATATATAGAGATTGATTTGTCCGGGCAGTATTTATGGTACTATAAAGACGGCTCACTGTTTTTGTCAACACCGATCACTTCGGGAACGATGAGCACCGGTCACGGAACACCTTCAGGTGTATACTACATTCATAACCGGCTTCAGAATACGATCCTCGTGGGCGATGATTATCGTCAGCCGGTAGATTTCTGGATGCAGGTCGTGGGCGGCGTCGGAATACATGATTCAAAATGGCGTTACAATTACGGCGGAACCGAGTATCTGAATAATGGTTCTCATGGATGCATCAATACGCCGTATGATGCAGTGCAGAGCCTTTTCTGGAATGTTGAGGTGGGAACACCGGTCATTATGTATTATTAAACCAATGGGGACGGAGTTTTTGGCTCACGTGAGTATATTGTTATTGTAAAACCGAAAAAAACATAGGGGACAATAACAAAGCCATAAACTCCGTCCCCATTGGTTTTTGTGAAAGGGGATACTTATGAGTATGTTGGATATGGTATGTCTTGGTGATAGTATTGTATATGGGTATGGTGTGGATTATCGGAATGCCTGGCCCTATCTGGCATCTGAACGTTTAGGATTGAGCATAATGAATAAAGGGGAAAATGGTGATACTTCAGCAGGGATGAATGCAAGATTCATGGAAGATGTTGTATGGAATCATCCGAAGGAAGTCTTCATCATGGCCGGGGCAAATGACATTCTTATGGGAACAGCATTAAGATACACGTGTGAGAATATTGACCTGATGATAGAGAAGGCATTGGCTGCGGGAATCATACCCATAGTGGGTATTCCGATTCAGGTGGATGGCGAGATGTTGAAAAAATGCTGGTACAGCTTTTTCAGTATTGAGGATACAATGAATTTGTTTCAAAAATACGGTGAATGGCTGCGTGGATATTGTCGGGAAAAGGGGATTTCCTATATTGATTTTCAAAACCTCTTTCCGGAATATATACGAAAACGGGGCATCGGACGTGCCTATCAGGACGGAGTTCATCCAACGCGTGAAGGTTATAGCGTTCTGGCAGATATATTTTGCGATGAGTATCAAAAGATGAAGGGAGTATGTGAATAAAGGAGGCGATTGAGTATGCGTTTTGTGGATATAATCGAGAAAAAACGATGGGGCGGTGAATTGACACAAGAAGAGATTCAATGGTGGATCACCCAATATGTTTCTGGAAATATTCCGGATTATCAGGTGAGTGCCTTATTGATGGCGATTACTTTAAAAGGAATGTCTGTCAGAGAAACACAACTGCTGACGATGGCGATGCTCCATAGCGGTGAAGTCATGGATTTATCGGGAATTGACGGCATTACAGTGGATAAGCATTCGACAGGTGGTGTTGGAGATAAGACGACGCTTGTTTTGGGGCCTATGCTGGCAGCCTGTGGTGTGAAAGTGGCAAAAATGTCAGGGCGAGGGCTTGGAGCAACGGGAGGAACACTGGATAAACTGGAATCGATAAGGGGATTTGACTGTTATCTGGAAAAGGATAAATTTATGAAGCAGGTAAAGGATATCGGTATTGCCATTGTCGGACAGACAAAGGATCTTGTTCCTGCCGATAAAAAGCTGTATGCCCTGAGGGATGTGACCGGTACGGTTATTTCTGTACCGCTTATTGCTTCCAGTGTGATGTCTAAAAAGCTGGCAGCAGGTGCACAGATTATTGAACTGGATGTCAAATGCGGGGACGGTGCATTTATGAAGACACCGGAAGATGCAGAAATACTGGCAGATATGATGATTCGACTCGGAAAGGCCTGCGGCAAAAAGGTCAGTGCAATGATAACAGATATGAATGAGCCGCTGGGAATGGCAATCGGCAATATGCTTGAGGTCAAAGAGGCCGTAGAGACGCTACGGGGACGGGGACCAAAAGATCTCACAGAACTTGTTCTTACGGGAGGAGCATCAATTCTTGTAAATGCGGATATTGCCTTAGATATGGATGATGGACGGAGAAAAATGTCAGAGGTGATTGCAGACGGAACAGCTTTTGAAAAGTTTAAGGCTATGGTAAAAGCTCAAAACGGTGATGTGGCTCAGATAGAAAATCTGGACATGTTTCCTGAGGCTTCTTTCATAACACCGGTTAAGTCAGAGAAAACAGGTTTTGTTTGTGCAGAGAGAGCCTGGGAACTTGGAAGGCTTGCTATGGAAATCGGGGCAGGAAGAGCAGATAAGGAAGATGTGATTGAACCGGAAGTCGGAATTGTACTTGAAAAAAAGACAGGAGATTTTGTAGAAAAAGGGGACGTGCTGGCATGGGTACATCATAATCGGCCGTTGGAAAACGGGTGGAAGGAACGGATGTATGCCGCGTTTGATATTAAAGATGAACGGGTGTCGGGAAAACAGTTGATCTATAAAATTATGTAAGAAATCCGCGATAAGAAATAAATATTAAGATTAGTACTGGACAAAATATATTAATTTGGTATAATAGAAAAGCAGGCTACTGTGGCTCAGTCGGTAGAGCGACGCACTCGTAATGCGTAGGTCAGGGGTTCGATTCCCCTCAGTAGCTCGCTTTTTTTATACAAAAAAGTCGAAATACTGAAGAGTGGATCATTATCTGGGAGATGTGTTTGGATGGATATTCAGGTTGGAGATATTGTAAAATTAAAAAAGAAACATCCGTGCGGAAGTTTCGAGTGGGAAGTGTTAAGAGTAGGTGCTGATTTCCGGCTCAGATGTGTTGGATGTGATCACCAGATTATGATTTCACGTAAAATTGTAGAAAAAAATATTAGAAATTTAAAAAGGGGCTTGTAACAAGTCTTTTTTTATGTTATCATATCGACTTGTGATATGTTTTTAAAATTTCCTTGCTCTTTGCCTGGAGCAAAGGGCCAGAAGACCAGAAGGAGGTGCAGCAGCATGAAAAAGTACGAATTATGCGTTGTTGTTACAACTAAGATCGAAGACGAAGAAAGAGCTGCAACAATTGAAAAAGTTAAGGCTATTATCGAACGTTTCGGTGGTAATGTGACAAACGTAGATGAATGGGGTAAGAGAAAGTTAGCTTACGAAATTCAGAAGATGAAAGAAGGCTTCTATTATTTCATCACTTTCGAATCTGATTCTAATTGTCCAAATGAAGTTGAACAGCGTGTTCGCATCATGGAAAATGTAATTAGATATTTATGCATTAGACAGGACGCTTAATTTCAGAAAGAGGTGTAAGTCTAAATGAATAAAGTTATTTTGATGGGAAGATTAACAAGAGATCCTGAAGTACGGTATTCTCAGGGCGAACGTCCGACAGCTGTTGCCAGATATACACTGGCTGTAAACCGGACATTTAAAAGAGCGGGAGAGCCGGATGCGGATTTTATTAACTGTGTTACTTTCGGACGCAGTGCAGAATTTGCAGAAAAGTATTTCAGACAGGGTATCCGAATCGTTGTATCCGGAAGAATCCAGACAGGCAGTTATACGAATCGTGATGGCGTGAAAGTCTATACGACAGATGTCATTGTTGAGGAGCAGGAATTTGCAGAGAGCAAAGCAGCCAGTGAACAGTCAGCATCCGCTTATGGTGCGCGTCCGGCAGCAGCTCCAAGTGCGCCGGTAGGCGATGGATTCATGAATATTCCGGATGGTCTGGATGAGGAATTGCCTTTCAGCTAAATGTTAGATTCCATAAATTAGAATTAGGATTAGGAGGTTATGATCATGGCATTCGATAGAGAAAAAAGAAACGATTCTCCAATGAAGAGACGTGGTGGACGCAGAAGAAAAAAAGTTTGCGTTTATTGTGCAGATAAAAACGCTGTAATTGATTACAAAGATGTAAATAAATTAAAAAGATATATCTCTGAAAGAGGTAAAATTCTTCCTAGAAGAATCACAGGAAACTGTGCAAAACATCAGAGAGCACTTACAGTTGCTATTAAGAGAGCAAGACATATCGCACTTATGCCTTATATCGTAGAGTAATTGGCATATTTTATAATGGGAAAATCGAGAGAGGTTTCAGACCTCTCTCTTTTTATATTGAAAAATATAGTTAAAAAAATAACAAAAAGTGCAAAAAAGATTGTGTAATATGGTCTGACCAATAGAAAAATATTCGCTTAATGGTTCGACCAATGATTCGGAAAATGACAATGTGCATAAAAATATGTGCAATAATACATAAAAAAATGCATAAAAACATACTTAATGCACAAACAAAAATGGAAAAAACTTATAAATAAAATATTAAAAAAATATAAAATGATACAAGTTTAACAAAATATAATAAAATTAAATAAAAAAATTATGCTATTTGTATAAAAATCTATTGACGAAACGGAAAGATTGTAATATTATTAACATAAACATAAATAGGAACTCGTGAACATAGTAACTCCTGAGTGGGGTTGAGGAGGGGTTAAAAAGGAGGATTTTACATGTATGCTATAATCGCGTTTATACCCATTATTGTTACTATCATCGTAATGGCCGGATTTAACTGGCCGGCTAAGATCGCACTTCCGCTGGCATGGCTTATTACAGCTATTGTTTGTTTTGCAGCATGGAAGATGGATATTATTACAATCGCAGCACAGACGATTGCAGGTTTCTTAGGTTCTATTGATACCATCGTTATTATCTTTGGTGCCATCCTGATTATGAATACGTTAAAACAGTCAGGTGGTATGGGTGTTATCAACCGTATGTTTACAAACGTAAGTGATGACCCTCGTATCCAGATGGTTATCATCGGATTCATGTTTGGTGCATTTATCGAAGGCGCTGCCGGATTTGGTACACCTGCAGCTCTTGCAGCTCCGTTGCTGATCGGATTAGGTTTCCCACCACTTTGTGCAGCAATGTGTGCATTGATTCTTAACAGTACACCTGTTGCTTACGGTGCTGTTGGTACACCTACGAATACAGCATTTAACATGGTAAGTTCCGAACTTGCAGCAGCAGGTATCACAGACAATGAAGCATGGAAATTAGGTCTTACAAAGTGGGTTGCTATTCCTAGTGCAATTATTTGTCCGATTATCATCTTTATCACTGTATTTATGATGATTAAGATGTTTGGTAAAGACAAATCCACAAAATATGCAATTGAAGTTATCCCATACATTCTGATGTCTGCAGTTGCATTCTGTATTCCTTATTTGATTTGTGCAGCTTTCCTTGGACCGGAATTCCCATCTCTGATCGGTGCTCTGATCGCATTGGTTATCTGTGTTGTTGCAGCACAGAAGGGTATTTTAGTTCCGAAGTCCAAATTTGAATTCCCGGAACGTTCCACATGGGCAGATTACTGGAAATCTACACAGGATGTTAAAGAAGATGAATCTATGAAGGTTCAGACAACAATGTCTCCTGTTATGGCTTGGGTACCATATGGTATTATCGCTGTTATCCTTGTAGTAACACGTATACCACAGATCGGTATTAAAGGTATTTTGAATGTTACAACAGCTCCATGGGCAATTTCTATCAGCCATATCTTCGGTGTAGAAGTTAACTGGGCATGGAAGTGGGCATGGAACCCGGGTGTTCTTCCATTCATCCTTGTTGCATTGTTGATCATTCCTCTGCATAAGATGAAAGGCGAACAGGTTAAGGCAGCATGGAAGACAACATTCTCTATGGTTGGCGGTGCTGCAATCGCATTGTTATTCGGTATTGCGATGGTTCAGTTATTCAAGATGTCCGGTGCGCAGTTCAACAACAGCGGTATGGACAGTATGCTGATCGTTATGGCTAATGGTTTAGCTGATCTCTTTGGTAAAGCATATATCATCGTTGCACCAATCATCGGTGTTATCGGAGCATTTATCTCCGGTTCCGCAACTGTATCCTGTACATTGTTCTCTACATTACAGTATGCAGCAGCATTAAGACTTGGTCTTCCTACAATGCTCATTCTTGCTATGCAGGTTATGGGTGGTGCTATGGGTAACATGGTATGTGTAAATAATATCGTATCCGCTTGTGCAACTTGTGGTACAATCGGTGCAGAGGGACGTTTAATGAGATCGAATGTAGTTCCTTGTCTTATTTATGCAGCACTCACAGTTCTGATTCTCGGCGGATTAATTTTAGCAGGATTTAATCCAATAGCATAAATTTGATTTTGCTTAAATAAAAAGCTATAATTGAATATATATTAGGGGCCCCCTGAGATTTAACCCCAACCTCAGGGGGCTTCTGCTTTGAGAAAAAACGGGTGAATAGAAAAGATTGTAAAAAGACTTGACAAATATAGAAAAATATCCTATCATACAAAACATAGCGGATGAGTATGATTAAATAAGAAAGGAAGAGAGAACTATGAAAAAAGGATTAGCATTCGTACTTACAGCAGCCTTCTGCCTTGCAGCACTGACAGGATGCGGAAGTTCAAAAACAGAAACAAAAGCCGCAGAAACAAAGGCAGAGACAACAGCAGAAACACAGGCAGCTGAAGAAACACAGGCATCAGGAGAAACGACAAAACTGACAGTTGCAGCTTCCCCTACACCGCATGCAGAAATTTTAAATGCAGCGAAAGATATTTTAAAAGAAAAAGGTATTGAACTGGAAGTTGTTGAATTTACAGATTACGTTCAGCCGAATAAAGTTGTTGATGCTGGTGACATTGATGCAAACTATTTCCAGCACACACCATATCTTGACAACTTTAATGAAGAGCAGGGAACAAAGCTTGTTTCTGCAGGTTCTATTCATTATGAGCCTCTGGGAATTTATCCTGGAAAATCCAGCGATCTGTCCAATATTCAGGAAGGTGCGGAGATTGCCGTTCCAAATGATGCAACAAACGAAGCAAGAGCATTACTCCTTCTTGAAGCAAATGGCATCATCACATTAAAAGAAGATGCCGGATTAAATGCAACAGTTAATGATATTGCAGAGAATCCTTACAATGTAGTTATCGTCGAACTTGCTGCAGAGCAGGTTGCAAGAGCAGCAGAGGATGCAGATTTCCTTGTACTGAATGGAAACTATGCACTTCAGGCAAATTTCAGTGTTGAAAAAGATGCTCTGGCAAAAGAAGAAGCAGATTCTGAAGCAGCACAGACATATGCGAATATTGTAGCTGTTCGTGAAGGTGATGAAACAAGAGCTGACATTCAGACACTTATTGAAGTGTTAAAGAGCGATGACATTAAATCCTTTATCGAATCTACTTATGAAGGTGCTGTATTACCAGTTGAATAATGGTGAGCTAAGGAAAAGGGATTTTGACTAAAACATTATAATAATAAAGCAGGGACGGGTTCTGTTAGTGGATCCGTCCCTGTTTTATCATTTATCCTAAATGTAAAATATCTTCAACAATAAGTGCTGCGTCCTCGATACATCCATTGCAGGAACGAAGGACCTTGCCTTTATCGGCGCCTTTTAATTCTCTGCATATGGTAGCGCCGTTTTTGGCCTGAAAATTATTCATGATAGCTGCAGACAGCTTGTAAGTATCTCCTTTTGAATCAGGATGATCCAGATTCGCTGTACTGTTTTTTAGACCGGCAAGAATAACGGCTCCGGTAACAGCGCCACAAGTGCCGTCCATACATCCCATGCCCAGGCCGAAAGCTTCGCCTATTTTAAACATATCTTCCTCTTTGATACCTACCAGATCACAGTAGGCACAGGCTACAGACTGGCAGCAGTTATAGCCTTTTGAATGGTTTTCAAGTGCTTTTGAAACTCTGTCTGACATATGATTTCTCCTTTGTAAAAGTGATTTTGATTAAGCGGAATAAATAACTTCTTTTTTGACAGCATCCGATACAGCTCTGTCTTTGAGCAACGCGATCAGTTCACCTGCAAATTCGATGGCAGTTCCGAGACCTCGGCTTGTAATAATATGTCCGTCAACCACGGCAGGGACCGCAACATAATCTGCACCGATCAGATCCTTTTCAAAGCCGGGATAGCACGTTGCTTTGCGATTCTCAAGAAATCCCAGATGTCCGAGTACCATCGGAGCTGCACAGATGGCACCGATATATTTTTCTTTGGAATAAAAATCGCGAAGGAGTTCTTTGAGAGGTTCACAGGAATTTAAATTACATGTTCCGGGAGCACCTCCGGGAAGAACGAGCATATCTGTGTTTGAAAAATCCATAGTACGCATAAGTGAATCTGCTGTAATTGTAATACCATGGGCTCCTGTTACATTTAAGGACTCAGTGATTGAGACCATAGTGATCGGAATATTGACACGGCGCATCAGATCAACAACAGTTAAAGCTTCAATTTCCTCAAAGCCCGGAGCGAAAAAAATACATACTTGACTCATTTTGGTCACCTTCCTTTTCTTATTTAAATATCAGGATAAGGATGTTCTGAACCTGATATTGTGTACAGGTAGAGTATACCATAAAATCTTAATCGGAGAAAAGTATTTACCAGAAGATACTAAAATGATATAATACATGATAAAGTTGCTTTATCTGTGTTGTGAGAATTGATCAGAAAAAGAGGTAATATAATGAGGAATGATATGGAAGTCAAAGGCCGTTTAAAATGGTATCTGCGATGGCCGATCATACTGAACATCATTGTCGGAATCATGACACTTGGTGTTGTCCTTATTGATCACAAAGCCGGGGGGCTTATGGGTGTATTCTTTCTTGTACATCTTATTTTTTCAGTTGTTGTTTCTTTTTATTCGAAACCGGCAATTATGGAAGAGTTGATTAATTTTGGACTGCAGTACGGGCAGATACAGAAAAAACTCCTGCATGAACTGGAAATACCCTATGGCGTATTGGACAGTTCCGGAAAGATGATGTGGGAGAATGACGCACTGACAAAATTAGTAGGTAATGTTACAGTGCATCGCAATATTCAGAGCATTTTTCCTTCGGTGAATCTCAAGAAGATTCAGGAGATGGAGGAGAAGTGTTGTATTGAAGTTATACATGAGGAACGTATTTACAGGGCAGAGTTTTGCCGTATGCATGTGGAAGATTTTTCCGAGCATAATGATATGGTGGTGTTTGATCATCCGGAGAATGTTCTGATTGCCATGTTCATGTTTGATGAGACGGATATTCGTCGTTACATTCGTGAGAATCAGGAACAGAAGCTTGTTGCGGGAATTATTTTTATTGATAATTTTGAGGAGGCCATGAGCAGTACGGAAGAAGTACGGCGTTCGCTTCTGGCAGCTTTGATCGAACGTAAGATAACAAAATATATGCAGTCCTACGACGCGATCATTACGAAGGTTGAGAAAGACAGATATACCTTTGTTATTAATCATAAACATATGTCAGCCATTCAATCCAGCAGGTTTTCCATTCTGGATGAGGTGCGTGAGATCAACATTGGTAATGAAATGTCGGTTACATTGTGCATCGGTGTGGGAATGAATGCTATTTCCTATGGACAATCTTATACGTGGGCCCAGAATGCGATTGACCTTGCTCTGGGACGCGGCGGTGATCAGGCTGTCGTAAAGGCCGGTGATAAGATTTCTTATTATGGCGGTAAGACAAAACAGGTTGAGAAAGGAACGCGTGTTAAAGCGCGTGTTAAGGCCCATGCTCTGAAGCAGATTATTATGGGAAAAGATCAGGTTGTGATCATGGGACATAAGATCGGTGATGTGGATTCTTTTGGCTCTGCAATCGGTGTATATCGTGCTGCGAAAACTTTGAATAAACCTGCACATATTGTTATCAATGAAGTTACAACATCTGTCCGTCCGATTATTAATAATTTTAAGAATAATCCGGATTATGAACCGGATATGTTTCTGAAAAGCAGTGAAGCGGCATCCATTATCAATATGGAGACGGCCCTCATTGTTGTAGATGTCAATCGTCCGTCTTATACAGAGGGACCTGAACTTTTGAATCGTACGAAGACGGTCGTTATACTCGATCATCATCGTCAGAGCAGCGAGTCCATAGAAAGCCCTGTCCTGTCTTATATTGAGCCTTATGCGTCTTCTGCGTGTGAGATGGTTGCGGAAATTCTGCAGTATATTGCAGACGGCGTGAAACTCCGGCCGATTGAAGCAGATGCCATGTTTGCCGGATTGATGATCGATACGAATAATTTTTCAAGTAAGACGGGTGTTCGTACATTTGAAGCTGCTGCATTTCTTAAAAAGAGCGGGGCGGATATTACCCGTGTTCATCTGGCATTCAGAGACAGTATGGAGATTTATCGTGCACGTGCAGAGGCGGTGCGGCATGCGAGTATGGACAATGGCATGGCTTATGCAGTATGTCCTGCGGAAGGACTTGAGAGTCCGACGATTGTCGGAGCTCAGGTTGCGAATGAGCTTCTGAATATTACAGGTATTCGGGCATCATTTGTATTTACGCGTGTCAAGGATACCATTTATGTCAGTGCGCGCTCGACGGAGGGCACAGACGGTTTGAATGTACAGCTTGTTATGGAGAGAATCGGCGGCGGCGGTCATGGAACGATTGCCGGAGCACAGATTCAGAATATGAGCGAAAATCAGGCAATGGCTTTGGTTAAACGGACAATTTTAAATATGCAAAGAGAAGGAGCGATATAGATGAAAGTTATATTATTAGAAGATGTAAAAGCGCTTGGAAAAAAAGGTGAACTTGTAGAGGTTAATGAAGGCTATGCAAGAAACTTTATTTTGAAGAAAAAACTTGGATTAGAGGCAACAGCTAAGAATTTGAACGATCTCAAGCTTAAAAAAGCGAATGCGGAGAAGGTTGCCAAAGAACAGTTGGAAGCTGCAAAAGTTTTTGCGGAAGAATTGAAAGAAAAAGTTGTTACTGTAAAGATTAAGACAGGTGAAGGCGGAAGAGTCTTTGGTTCTGTATCTACAAAGGAGATAGCTGCAGCGGCAAAGAGTCAGCTTAACCTCGATATTGATAAGAAAAAATTAAATCTTCAGGAACCGATCCGTATGGTGGGAACCGTTATTGTTCCATATAAAGTTCATCCGCAGGTAACAGGTGAATTGAAAGTGAAGGTAGTGGAGGCCTGATATGGCGATGGAAGAAGCGTTGATCAAGAGAATATTGCCTCACAGTGATGAAGCTGAAAGAGCTGTTGTGGGGTCAATGCTGATGGATCAGGATGCGATTGTGACAGCTTCTGAGATTATCAGTGCAGATGATTTTTATCAGAGGCAGTATGGCATTCTTTTTGAAGTTGTCACAGAACTTTATCAGGATGACAAGGCGGTGGACCTGGTAACGCTTCAGGAACGTCTGAAAAATAAAGATGTGCCTCCGGAACTGTCCAGTGTGGAATTTATCAGCGGCATTATCAATGGTGTACCGACATCTGCGAATGTTAAAAATTATGCGGAAGTAGTTGCGGAGAAAGCACTGCTCAGGCGCATGATCCGTACCCATGAAGAACTTGCCAATACCTGTTATCTGGGAAAAGAACCTGTAGATCAGATTCTTGAGGATACAGAGAAAAAAATATTTGATCTTCTTCAGAGGAAAAGTTCGGATGATTTTGTACCGATCAAAGATGTAGTTTTGAGTGTCATTGACCGTATTGAAGCGGCTGCAAAACATAAAGGAACAGTTACCGGACTGGCTACCGGATTTTATGATCTGGATTATAAAACATCCGGATTTCAGCCCTCTGATCTTATTCTGATCGCAGCACGTCCTTCTATGGGAAAGACAGCCTTTGTTCTGAACCTGGCCCAGTATATTGCTGTGAAAAATCATGTGACGACGGCCATTTTCAGTTTGGAGATGTCGAAGGATCAGCTTGTGAATCGTATTCTTTCTATGGAGTCCAAAGTTGATTCTCAGCTTATCCGTACGGGTAATTTAAGTGCCAATGACTGGGAAAAGCTTATTGAAAGTGCCGGGGATATAAGTAAGGCACCACTGATCATTGATGATACACCGGGAATTTCCATTTCAGAACTTCGATCTAAATGCAGGAAGTTCAAACTGGAGAATGATCTTGGACTTGTCATTATTGATTATCTGCAGCTCATGAGCGGCGGAAGTAAACGAAGCGATTCCAGACAGCAGGAGATTTCGGAGATATCCCGTTCTTTAAAGGCGCTTGCAAGAGAGATCAATGCGCCGGTCATTGCTCTGTCCCAGCTGTCCCGTGCTTGTGAGACCCGACCGGATCATCGTCCGATTTTATCGGATCTGCGTGAATCAGGAGCCATTGAGCAGGATGCGGATGTGGTTATGTTTATTTATAGAGATGATTATTATAATAAAGATACAGAAAAGAAAAATATTTCAGAGATTATTATTGCCAAACAGCGTAATGGTCCGATTGGTACGGTAGAGCTTGTATGGCTGCCGAATTATACAAAATTTGCCAATAAATCAAAAAGATAAAATATCGCATTTTTAACCAAATGAAGAGCCGGTAGCGGATAAAGCGACCGGCTTTTTCTTTTTTTGAGAATGGAATGTCGACAAGTTGTTAGGCTGTAAAATTGAAAAATTATGGCTGTCTGCTATAATTTTATTGTCAGATAACGAGAAGGTAATTGGAGGTATTCTATGGACGAGATGCGATATACAATATCGGATGCAGCAAAAATGGTAAAAGTTGAATCGCATGTATTGCGCTACTGGGAAGATGAGCTGGCATTGGAAATACCCAGAAATGAAATGGGCCATCGTTATTATACACAGCGTGAAATCGATATTTTCTGTCAGATACGAGCATTAAAGGACAGAGGCCTTCAGTTAAAGGCGATCAAGGATGTTCTGGAGATTATGTCCGGACAGAAAGAGGAAACAAATATTATTTCACTGGATAACATTCGGCAGAATTATGAGAATGATGAAAAAAAGAGTGCGGAAGAGGTGGAAGAAAAAGAAAATAAAGAGAGTGTACTTGTGAAATCACCGGTGTCCATATCGGTGGAATCGGATACACAGAGAGTAAGTTCTGAGGAAAAAATGCGCCATTTTAAATATATTATGGATAATATCGTTGCTCAGGCACTTCAAGAGAATAATTTAAGGTTGGAAGAGGCTATTGTGGGACATCTTTTAAATGAGATGGACACAATGGAACAGGAACGGGAGGAAAAAGAAGAACTCAGATTTCGCAAGCTGGATGAGACAATTCGGGGAAGACAGCGCGGGTACCAGGAAGTGGCTGCCGCAAAACTACCGCCGTATACACCTACAAAGATGAATAAACGACGATTCGGATTATTTAGAAAGTAAATAAAAAAGTGCTCTGATAGTTTATACTGGAAGAGCACTTTTTAGCGGTGAGTAAAAAAGAAAGACGCCAGGAAAACCTGGACGCCTCACTTTTATCATTTCAGAATTGAATCTCTCAATTAGTCAGCCTGAGAAATAGCACCTGTTGGGCATGCACCTGCGCATGTTCCGCAATCGATGCATTCGTCAGCGTTGATTACGAACTGACCGTCTCCTTCTTTGATAGCACCTGTAGGACATTCGCCTGCACAAGAACCACAAGAGATACATTCAGAAGAAATTACATATGCCATGATAGTTACCTCCTTATAAGTATAAATAATAATCGTACGTAAGTTGTACGTCATTATTGTAATACAAAACTCTCGATTAGACAAGTATAAAATCAAGAAAAGATGAAGGATTTTTGGTTGACGCAGACTCTTGCAAAGGTTGAAGGAATGTATTATAATAAGCAGTAATTAAAATTTAAGAAGGAGGGCTTTATCATGGCACAGGTAACAAAAGATACTATGATTGGCGATTTATTAAGAATTGATGCAGGTGTAGCACCTATTTTAATGAGCATTGGTATGCATTGTCTGGGTTGTCCATCTTCTCAGGGAGAAACGATTGCAGAAGCAGCTATGGTACACGGAATTGATCCGGAAGCATTAGTTGCAGAAATTAATAATTTCCTTGAAAAGAATAAGTAATTGTATAAACAAAAAACAGCGGGAAGAGAGGATTCTTCTCGCTGTTTTTTTTTACAGATTCGCAAGTTTCTGTACAGCCCTGTTTTTTATCATCAGGGTAAAGTGTTCGTTGTAGTAAGCAACAGATGTTGATGAAGTTGGAATAAATTCTCCGTATTCAACAGCAATATTACAAACTTTATTATAGAGTTCCGGGCTTGCATTACCTTTTGTAAGAACAAGGTAGAAGTTTCTGGATTTCGGATCTTTATAGAGAGAGTTTGGGCTGGTATATCTCGGATAGATAATCGAAGCATACCTGCACACATCGTCTAACTGACCAAAACGGAAGATCTTAGTCATATCCACAGGGGCGGATACCTCCGGTTTGGCGGAAAAGTCGGAACTTGGATTTGTCTGTGCTGTGTCGGATTCCGCTTCTTTGTTAAGCAGTCCTTCACTGATCTTCTTGAACAGATCCAGAATATCAGCCGCACTGTGATGTGCAGGAGATTGTTCGGAAGGTGCATCCGTGTCGATATCATCATCCAGAGAAATATTGGTCGGTGAAAACTTGGAGAAGCGGGTATCAAGTTCTTCCGGATCTTCAACTTTTGTCACGATCAATACGATGCAGTCACTGGATACAGGAATTGCTTCGATGACTAATGGGATATCATTCGCTTCGAAGCCTACTTCCGTAGAAGCCTGAATCATCATATCACGAAAAAGCCGTTTGGCCTTATCAGAACCGTAAGCAAGTTCACTTAATTTGATCTGGCGCTTGGCAAGATCATCTTTATTCAATGTACAGCGAATCTGGTTTTCATTCAGTTTCTCAATCTTCATGGAAATCACTCCTTTCAATGCCGGATTGAGTTTATCTACAGTATACCCATAGCCAAAGAAACTGTAAAGACATTAAAATATTAAATTTTACGAAAATGGTGTCGAAACATTAGCGTTGAACCGAAAAAATTCCTTTGATATAATAAAATATATAAGATTTCTAGGATAATGTGCCTGACCTTCTAATTCATTTCTTTTTAATTTTCCCATTTTTCTCTGCGATAAAAAACAAGTGGCATAATTATGCTTAGATAGTCTTATTATATGTCAAATGTGGGATATCATTACATTTTTTTGAGCTGCATCTCCTTAAAAGTGGGTGGCATTTCCATAAACATTTGCCTGATAGGCTCCTGTGTAGTATAATAGGATACATAATCTGCATAGGAGTCTATTAATATGGAAAAACAAATGACAGAAAGCTGCACAGAAAGAGGCATGCGAGTTATCCCATATATTTTGTACGGTTGTGGTGTGCTCGTTTTATGCCTTATGATTGCCGGGCTGATATTCTGGCGGAATCCTTTTATGGTACAGAAGGTGGATGCATCGGATGAAGCCGCATCTATTCGGCGGACACAGATTGGAGACTATGTTCAGGTAGAGCATATGGATCTTCGGTTTACTGGTTTTTATACGGTGAACGGGAAACAGGAGATCTGCGGTTATTATTATATCGGAAAAATCGGAGAGACGTCGTGGTTTGTTGAAATTCCAGCACGGAAGGGAGATACGGGCTTGTCACAGACGATGACAGATCTTGAGGATACGAAATTTACGGCACAGATAGCAAAAGATCTGTCTGTTGTTGATAACGCCGCAGATAGAGAGGGAATGACAAAGGAAAGTTATATTGAAAAATATTCTCTGTCAGATAAAGTTCTTATGACCTATGCTACGGATAGAGAACGGGACATTTTATATTATGCAATTGCACTTTGTGCCGCAGTGGGCTGTTTTGTCGCTGGCAGATTATTAACTCGTAAATGTTAGAGAAAAGGAAGGTTAGGTAAAACACATGGACAAGATAAGAAGATTTATGGGATTACTCCTTATTTCTGTATGCTTCCTTTGTATTCTGGGTGGGTGTGATATCATTGATGAGCTCCGGACCGAGACAAGTGTTGTGGATTATAATGAAGTTTATAATCTTTCGGACGGAGAATATACAGTGATGCTGAATAATGAGCTGACAGATCTGCGGGCAATTGATGATGGTCAGGGTCATGTCTATATGGACGTGAATACAGCCAACAGCCGTTTTAATTCCAGAATTTATTGGGAGCAGGATACGAATACGATTTTATATGCGACACCGGAAGGTATGGCTGAGTACACACCGGGATCTACAGATTACACAGTAGGTACGTCAATTTTGACAAGTGAGATTCCAGTTGTCATTGACAGGGATGGAATGCTTTACATTTCTATGGATTTTATAAAAGAGAATACGAAGATGGATTGTGAAGTATATACAGATCCAAATCGTCTTGTTATTCGTACGAAATGGGGAACAGCGTCTGTGGCCACGGTAACAGCCAAGAAGGCAGATATTCGCTATCAGGGTGGAATTAAAAGCCCGATTTTCAGAAAGCTTACGAAGGGTGAGAAACTCTATGTGATCGATGACGGTGCCGGTGATGAATGGGCACTTGTTGTCAGTGAAGACGGCTACTACGGTTGGGTAAAGAACAGCAATATAGATACGCCGACGGAAGAAGAACTTCCGGAGCCTGATTTTGAAGAACCTGTATTTGAGAGTATTTCGAAAGATTATAAGATTAATCTGGCATGGCATGGTGTGTATAGTACGGCGGCCAATGAGGAGTTAGAACAGATTCTTGCGGAAACACCGGGTATTAATACGATCAGTCCGCGCTGGTTTTATTTTGAAAATACGGAAGGTGATCTCAATACTCTGGGCAGTGCAGACTATGTTAATAAAGCACATGCTGCCGGGATTGAAGTATGGGCTATGTTTTCAAATGAATTTATTAATTTTGATGGCGAGATGACAAACGAGATTCTTTCATCCAGAGCAAAACGTCAGCATGTGCTCGACCAGCTGGAAGCATATATTGATGCCTATGGTCTGGACGGCATCAATATGGATTTTGAGATGATCGGTGAGTCCGGTGCGGACAATTATATTCAGTTTGTCAGAGAGATGTCCGATTTGTGCAGAAGAAAACAAATCGTTTTCTCGCTGGACAACTATGTGCCTATGTACTGGAAACATTACAATCACAAAGAAGAAGGCATTTTTGCAGATTATGTGATCATGATGGGGTATGATGAGCATCATACAGGATCGAATGTTGCCGGATCTGTAGCATCTATGGGATTTGTTCGTCAGGGTATTGAAGATATGCTGTCTATGATCCCGAAAGAGAAGGTGATTAATGCGATTCCGCTCTTTACCCGCGTATGGGCGACGGATGGCAGCGGCAATGTAGAATCCTTTAATGTGGGGATGACAGAAGCCAGGGGATATCTTGATGCCAAGGGCATAGTGCCTGTTTATGATGAAGCTTCCGGTCAGAATTACGGGGAGTACACATCCGATGTGGACGGAAGATTATATCAGATATGGCTTGAAGACCAGGATTCGATCAGAACCCGTATGGAGATGATCCGGGAATATGATCTGGCTGGCGTGGCAAGCTGGTGTATCGGATGGGAAAGCGGTCCGGAGATCTGGCAGATTATTGCAAGTTATATGAATTAATTAAAAGATATGTATAAGAAGTGCCCTCAGAGAAAAGATGCGACTTGGCATCTTTTCCCGGGGGCCTTTTTAAGTTTGATAGTGTTTTTGTATAAAGTTGATGAAATCCTGAACATGGCTTTTCATAATAAAGTCGGAGCGATAGGCAAGATATAAATTTCGGTGTTTTATATATTCCGGAAGTTCAAAACAAAGAAGGCGCTTTTCTTTGATAAAGTTTCGGGCGGCTCTTTCGGAGATGATGGATATGCCCAGACCTCCTGCTACAAGATTTTTTATCGCTTCCTGATCATTGATCCTTGCCGTAACGTGAAGATCTTTCTCGTGAATTTCCATTTTTTCAAGAAATATATCAATACTTTTTTTGCTGCCGCTTCCTTTTTCACGAAGGATTATTGGTGACTTGAGGAGTTCGTGAAAGGGATTTTCAGCCGATTCCTGAAGTTTTAAAAAATATTCATTTACAGGCGTAATAATGATCATATGATCCTGACAAAAAGGAATGCAGGTCAGAGATTCTTTTTCGCAGGGCATACCGATCAGGCCGACATTGAACACACCATCCAGAAGACTTTCTATAATTCCGTGGCTGTCATTCTGATGAATGATAAAATACGTATCCGGATAGTGCCTGCCAAATTCGGGAAGTATTTCCGGAAGAATATAGGCTGATGGGATCGTGGAGGCACCAAGATGTATGATTTTTTTTGTGTTTGAAGAACACTGTTCAATCATCCTGTCACGTAAATCCAGTATATTTACAGCATATTCATAGAATTCTCTGCCCTTTGGGGTGATTTCAATATTTTTGGTTGTTCGGCTGATCAGTCGTATGTTCAGTTCATCTTCCAGCTGTCTTATGTGAGCACTTATAGTGGGCTGGGAGATAAAAAGTTTCTCGGCTGCAATTGTAAAGCTGTTATATTTGACGACGGCAGTAAAGGATTGCAACTGTTTAAATTCCATGGCACACTTCCTCCAGCGCTTTTAAAGCGTGTTCGACATCTTCCGGCTTGTTCCACCATCCGAAAGAAAAACGAATCGTACCGATCGGATAGGTACCGAGTGTTTGATGAGCAGATGGCGCACAATGAAGTCCGACACGGGTCATAATGCCATAGGTATCATCCAGTTCAAAGGCTGCCTCAGAAATATCTTTATTCAGAGTCTGAATGGATACAACGCCGGTGCGTCCTTTTATATTTTTCTTTCCCAGAATTTTTATAAGGCCACGTTCTTCAAGAGGAAGCAGACCGTCAATAAAGGATTTGGTAAGCATAAGTTCATGTTCGGCTACTGTGTTTATACCTGTTTTTTTGAGCCAGAGCAGACCGGCGTGGAGACCGATAATGCCGGGGAGATTCATCGTGCCGGGTTCAAATCGATCCGGCATAAAATCCGGAATTTCTTCCTGATGGCTGATGCTTCCGGTACCGCCGGAAAGAAGCGGTTCGATCAGAGAAACCATATCCGGTTTCAGTATAAATCCTCCAATGCCCTGAGGGCCGAGAAGCCCTTTGTGACCGGTGAAGGCGAGAGCATCGATATGCATGGCTTCCATGTCGATTGGCCATATTCCGCCGGTCTGAGCCGAGTCTACAAAAAATTTTAAGTTATGTTTGCAGCAGAATTCACCGACCTGGGCAATGGGCATGAGTGTTCCGCATACATTGCTTGCATGCGTCATGACAACAGCCTTTGTCTCTTTTTTCAGGCATTTTTCCATAGCGTCAATTTGCAGCTCACCCGTAATGCTGCAGGGAACTCTTGTGAAGGAACAGCCCTGCTTTTCGAGTTGAACGAGAGGACGCATAACAGCATTATGCTCCATGGAAGACACAAGAATATGATCTCCGGGTTTTAAAAAGCCTTTTAAAATGATGTTCAGGCTTTCAGTGACATTTTTTGTAAATACTGTATTTTTACAGTCAGGTCCGTTAAAAAGTTCGCATAAGAGCTGACGTGTTTCATAAACAATTTCTTCGACCTGATAGGCACTGTCGTAGCATCCCCGGTTAATGTTGCTTCCGATATCTGTCATGTAACGATAGACACTATCAGCTACTTCGGAAGGTTTTGGAAAAGTTGTGCTGGCATTATCCAGATAAATTTTTTTCATAGCATCTAACCTCGAATCCATATGTTCTTAAAAAAATATTAACATATATTTATTTAAAATACAAATAAATTAATCATGATAATTAATAAATACAATTGGATGGAAAAAGGATGTCATGATATACTCAGAATTAGAAAATATACAGTATGGGAGAGGAAAAAGATGAATATGAAAAAAGAAAAGACAATGATCATTATCGCTGGTCTTATTATCGGAGTCATTGCTTCATTGCTTGTATTTTTTGGAAATCCGGCTAATATGGGATTTTGTATTGCCTGTTTTTTAAGAGATACGTCAGGAGCTCTCGGACTTCATTCCGCCGGGGCTGTCCAGTATATACGTCCTGAAATTATAGGTCTTGTATTGGGAAGTTTTCTTCTGGCAGTTTTCAGAAAGGAATTTGCACCGCGGGGCGGCAGTTCACCGATGACCCGTTTTATGCTCGGATTTTTTGTAATGATTGGCTGCCTTATGTTCCTTGGCTGCCCGTTTCGTATGATTTTACGTCTTGCCGGCGGTGATCTGAATGCGATTTTTGGACTTGTTGGATTTGCAGCAGGTATTTTGTGCGGTGTATTTTTCTTAAACAGAGGTTATTCTCTGAAACGTACATATAAACTGCCAAAAGCAGAAGGTATCCTGTTTCCGGCTGTTCAGGCAGTATTTCTGGCATTGCTCGTTGCGGCACCGGCATTCATACGGTTTTCTGAGGAAGGTGCCGGCCCTGGTGCAAAGCATGCAGCTGTTATTATCAGTCTGGCTGCAGGACTTATTGTCGGTGCATTGGCGCAGAACACCCGCTTATGTATGGTCGGCGGTATCCGTGATGTTGTACTGTTCCGTGAGTGGAAATTATTATTTGGGTTCGTGGCCATCTTGATCAGTGCACTCATTACGAATCTGATTCTTGGAAGTGTGACCGGAGGCACATTTTTCCAGATCGGTATGGCAGGTCAGCCGGTGGCACATATGGATGGTCTCTGGAATGGCCTTGGAATGTTGCTGGCAGGTTTTGGCTGTGTTCTTTTGGGGGGCTGTCCGCTGCGTCAGCTTGTTCTTTCAGGAGAGGGAAACACAGACAGTGCTGTGACAGTGATCGGTTTGATGGTCGGAGCTGCATTTGCCCATAATTTTGGCTTGGCTTCCAGCGGCGAAGGACCGACAGCAAATGGAAAAATTGCTGTCATCATTGGTATTGTTGTGGTTACAGCCATTGCGTGTATAAATACATTCAGTAAAGAGGAAGCTTAAAAGGAGGCAGTATATGAAAGTTTTAGATGCAAGAGGCTTATCTTGTCCTGAACCGGTAATCATTATGAGAAAGGCAATGATGAGCAAAGATACGGAGTATCAAATAGTCGTTGATAATGTGGTATCCCGGGAAAATGTGACCCGTTTTGCCGAACATCAGGGATACAAGGTGACAGTAAGTGAGAACAATGGAGAGTATACACTCTCGATTCGTAAGTAATATGATTTATATAGCTACATTTTATTCCCATTTTGGGGCTATACGTTTTAAAAAATTTTGTGAAGGAAAGGGAATGGCAGCCAAAGTTATGCCTGTGCCGAGAAATTTGAGCAGCAGCTGCGGCACATGTGTTCGATTTGAAAGTAACGAGGGCTGTCCGGTCGCGGACCTTACAGAAGAAGTGGAGCAGGTCGTTGAAGTTACAGAAAAGGGATATGTTTCTGTGTTTCGCGCAGAAAACAGTTAAGGGGTGAAAGAACAGATGGAGACAGATGTAAAGCTGACAAAATTGGCCAGTTGTGCCGGCTGCGGTGCAAAAGTAGGTGCGGGTACACTGGTGCACATGCTGGAAGGATTTAAAACACATACAGATCCGAGGCTGATCGTGGGGTATGATAAAAGTGATGATGCCAGTGTCTACGTGATTGATGATAATACAGCACTTGTTCAGACGACAGATTTTTTTCCTCCGATCGTGGATGACCCTTTTTTGTACGGGCAGATTGCGGCAGCTAACGCTTTAAGTGATGTTTATGCCATGGGCGGTGAACCGAAACTTGCTTTGAATATTATGTGTCTTTCGGAGTCGATGGGCAAAGAGACAGTTCAGGAAATTTTGCGCGGGGGATATGACAAAGCTTATGAGGCAGGAGCTATCATTACAGGCGGTCACACGATTCAGGGAGCAGAACCTATTTACGGCCTTGCAGTGTCCGGCTTTGTTCATCCGAAAAAGGTTTTGACCAACAGTGGTGCCCGTCCGGGAGATAAGCTTATTCTGACCAAACCTTTAGGCATAGGTATCCTGACAACATCAGCGAAAGCGGATATGGTTGACCGGGAGGTGTTGGATCGGATTTACAATCAGATGGCAACGCTTAATAAAGCGGCCCGGGATATTATGGTAAAATATCATGTACACAGTTGTACAGATGTGACGGGCTTTGCACTTATGGGGCATAGTTTTGAGATGGCCCAGGGAAGTGGATGCACGATTCATATTCAGAGTCAAAATGTACCATTTCATTCAGAGGCTTATGAACTGGCAGAGATGGGCTTTATACCGGCAGGAGCTTATCGTAACCGCGAATATGCAGAGGCCGGTGTCAAAAACATATCCAATGTGAGTCGGGCACTCCAGGATATTTTTTATGATCCGCAGACGAGCGGCGGTCTTATGATTGCCCTGGATGCCAAAGAAGCCGAACAGTGTCTTGATGAAATGAGAAAAGTTATACCTCAGGCTGCGATCATTGGCTATGTAACAGAAAAAATGGATGCCTATATTTATCTTGAGTAAAAGAAAATCCCAATGGATGATCCGTATTTGATCATCCATCGGGATTTTTTTATTCGTGACGAAGGGCGTCGATTGGATTCAGATTTGCTGCTTTAATTGAAGGAAGAAGACCAAACAGGATACCGATCGCCATTGAGAAAATGACAGAGAATATAATTGCAGGCAGGCTGATGGCCGACGGTGTCTGGGAGATCCGGGATATGACCTGAGCAAGGATAATACCTGCGACAACACCAATGAGGCCTCCGAGACTTGTCAGTACAGCTGCTTCTGTAAGAAATTGACCGAGAATACGGCTTTTTTTTGCACCGATAGCTTTTTTTAAGCCAATTTCCCGTGTACGTTCTGTGACAGATACAAGCATGATATTCATAACACCGATGCCTCCGACGAGGAGAGAGATGCTGGCAATCCAGATCAGCTGCTGATTGGTGGATGCACTCAGATCCTGAAGATGTTTGGCCTGTTCAAGAAGGTCGGATGCCTTATATTGAATATCTGATGCAGTGATATATGCATTTAGGATATCTGCACACTGTCGTCCGGCGGAACTCATATCGTCTGTGCTGGATGCACGGATGATGAGATTTTGTGGTTCATCGTAATTATAAACGATTGGCCAGTCCGTATTTGGAATAAATACAATGCCGGTGTTTCCTGTAGAAGAAGTATAGTTGTAGTAATCTTCCATAGAGTTTATAACCGGTTTGAATGTGTTGGATTTCTCGCACACACCGATAATTGTAAAAACTTCCTTGTTTAATTCCAGCGTTTTTCCAAGAGGATTTGTACCTCCAAAGAGTGATTTTGCTGCTGAAGTATCAATAATCGCTACTTTTCGAAAACCGGAGTAGTCTTTATCCACAAATCCCCTGCCTTTTTGAAGCTGATATCCACAAGTTGAAAAGTATCGGGAGTCGATTCCGTAAACTCTTCCACCGTTTAAAGCGGTGCCGTTATAATATATACCCTCGGCATAATTGCGGGCAAGATACAGAGAAGCTGCATCGACACCGTCGATTTCAAGTATCTCATTGATGGTTTCCTCTGTAATGACAGGAACACCCTGGGGCAGACCATTGTAGGCGGGCTCATATTCCCATTCATTTTGGTACAGTTTTATTTCTACGGTATTATTTCCCGAACCGATCAGGTTCTGTTTGATCTGTTCATTGGTTCCTTTGATCGTTGAAACGATAGAGATAATGGCAGCAATACCGATAATGATTCCCAGCATGGTCAGGAAGGAACGCATCTTGTGGGACCAGATTCCCTGAATAGAAAGTCTGATATTTTCTAACATGATTTTGTCTCCTTTAATACATGGATGGGCTGTCAACAGTTTCTGTTTTAACACCTTCCTTCACATTTTTTCCATAAGGGAAGGTGATGAGATCTTCGGATGTAAGCCCGGATTTGATTTCCTGATAGTATCCATATAAAATAGCACCGGTATCCACAACTTGTTTTTTCAGTCGATTATTTTCATCTGCAATATATACAAATGTTTCACCGCCCTCATCCCGGATATAAGCCAGGGGAATATAGATCGCCGATGTGGAAGATGTTTCACCGGTCTGAACGGATATACTGACAGACTGATTATTTTTAAATCCTGCGGTTTCTTCCAGATAGGCTGTAAACGGATAATTGGAAGTATTCGGATTTGTACCGTAGGAATTATTGTTGTCGGATACAGGATAATCGGATATAGAAGTAATTTTTGCTTCTGCGATCATTCCGGTTTCCATATTGGTGACAGTAACTGTGTGACCAACCTCGATCTGATCCAGTTTCAGTTCATTGACGGTTCCTTTTAAATAGAAACCATCCTGGCTTGTTACAGTGATCAGAGGAACGGAAGCGTTGACGACATTTTCAACATCTCCGGTAATTTTAACCTGACCGTTGACAGTACTCAAAATTGTTCCGGAGGAAACTTCACGGCGCATTTTTTCGTATTTTAATACGGCTTCCTTGCGGTCAATTGTCAGATTGGTCAGCTGATTTTTCTTTTCTTTAAGCTGCTTATCCCGTTCGGAAGATGAAATCCCGTTATAAGGATTGGATTCGCTGTAAGATTCGGATGAACTTTCAGTAACCGGGATATCCGGAAGCTGCATAAAGTCATAAAGTGTCATCTCATAGAATTCTTCAGGAATACGGAAAGTATAGCCATCCAGATAAATACGTTTATCCATGGAAGGAATCTGGAGAAAAAGTACAAGCGGTTCTCCAAGTTTGCGTCCTGTCTCCGGGTCAATATTCATGATACGATATAAAAACTCGGATGTAATTATCGTTTCCGGGGCACACTTTACGGTATAAATGTTGCGTGTACCATCCTTTAAAAAAAGGACTGTCTGATTGTCCAGACGGTAGACGATGGCATCCGGATCTGAGAGTTCTGTCCCCGGAGAGGAGAGCAGGATACGTTTCTGGGGCTGGAGTGACACATTAAGACTGTCCAGAATATTTAAATCATTCTGATTTACCGGAGCGGCTGTTTCAAGATAGTGGATGTCCCGGTTGACCGATTCAATCTGAAGATCAATATTGTCAATGGACAGTGCCTGCATTTCAAGATCAAGATTTGCAAGTGTATTGTCCAGTTGAAGGAGCGGTGTTCCTACGGATACGGTATCTCCTTCGTGAACAAGTATATGTTCAAGTATCTGATTCTCTTTGAGGTAAATATCCTGGGTAAGATCGGTTGTTATGATGCCGTAGGATGAATCGTCACTTCCCCATGGGGCAGTGGAAATCATGGATACAGGAAAAACCTGAACACGGGTGTTGGCATTTTTATAAAAATTGTATCCTGCAATTCCGACTGCGATAACAGCCACCGCAGTTAATGTGCTAGTTAGAATGAGTAATGGCTTTTTCATCGGATGTTCCTCCTTTTTCTGTCAGAATTCCGTCGCGTATGATTGCAAGCCGTTTGGCATGGGCGGCAATATCCGCGTCGTGTGTAATCATAATGATCGTCATACCTTCATCGTTCAGTGTCTGGAAAAGTTCCATGATCTGCTTTCCGGAGCTGCTGTCCAGTGCACCTGTAGGTTCATCGGCGAGAAGAATCGTCGGACGATTGACAATGGCACGGGCAATAGCTACACGCTGCTGCTGACCGCCGGAAAGCTGAGTCGGCTTAAAATGGATCCGATCACCAAGACCGACTCTTTCCAGTGCTTTTGTGGCAAGTTCAATACGTTCTTTTTTTGAAATGCCGGCGTAGATCAGAGGCAGATAAACATTTTCCAATGCACTTTGCTTCGGAAGAAGGTTAAAGCTCTGAAAGACAAAACCGATATTATAAAGCCGTGTATCGGATAATTCATTCTCTGAGCAGGAAAAAATATCTTTTCCATTTAAGAAATAAGAGCCGGAAGTCGGTTTGTCCAGGCATCCGATCACGTTCATCAGAGTTGTCTTGCCGGATCCGGATGGTCCCATGATGGCCAGATATTCCCCTTTTTCCACGGAGAGGGAGATATCCTTAAGAATAGGAACTGTCATTTTTCCCTGAAGATAGTCTTTATAAATATGTTTTAATTCCATGATCATTGTATCATATCCCCCGAGGCACCATCACTCATGTCCTCTGAAGAACCGGAAAACATGCTGCAGTTCATGCCTTCTTCCAGAGTTTCTTCAGGAAAGGCAATGAAGTCTTCCGGGCTCAGTCCGGAAACAATTTCATACTCATCTGTAGTTTCGTCGTAGTTTCCGAGAGAGATGGTCCGTTTTTCTAAACGTTCTTTTTTGTCGGCTGCCCATACATAAGGTTCTTTTTCATCAAGACAAATATAATAGGAAGGAAGCCATAGTCCTTCTTTGACCGTATTCTGGCCCACATCCGGTTCCATAAATACATGTTGTCCGAGCATCAGCGGAGCAGTTTCATTGATCTCAACATAAAAATTATAGGATGAGGAGACCGTGCTGTTGTCATTGCTGCTCATATACATGTTTGAGTTACTGTTGACCGGAGATTCTGTATCAATCTCTGTGACAGTGCCTGTCCATGCAAGCGTTTCATCGACTCTTGAGTGGATGATCATTGGTTGTCCCACACTGATGGAGGACATATTCTGTTCATTGATCGTTCCTTTGATCCGGTATTCATTGTTGGACAGAATGGTTATGTAAGCAGTGTCTGTTCCGTCGTCATAGTAATTTGTGGATGAGCCGTCATTGATGGATTTAACAACACCGTCAATTTCACTGGTGACAGTCGTGTTATCCATAGACTTGCGGATCTGTTCAATTTCAACAGCTTTACTCTTCTGATTATATTCTGCACGTTTAACGTCATTTTGTGCTGTCAGAATCTGAGTCGTGTATGAGAATATTTCACTCTCCGGAGCCTTCTCCTTTTCACTTTGAAGGAGCTTGATCTGATCATTCAGAGTCGCAATCTCGTTGGTAATACGCTCGAATTCAAGTTCGGCACTGCTGAGCTTTAATTGCATCTCATCCACATCATAGGAAAATAAGGGGGTACCTTTAGAGACAGTATCTCCCTCTTTGACAAAGAGTTCTTTTACCTGACGATCTGTGGCTTTTTGTATTTTTACTGTTTTTTGAGGTTCGACAACACCGGCAAACCGGTTGACAATACCTGAAGAGGATGTGGATAAAAGTGAAACACGGGTTGTGTAAACTTCCGGATCAGAAGCTGTATTGGAAGGCTTCTTAAAAAGCATCCACATCAATATGCCAAAGAGCAGGATGACTGCGGCAATGATGGCAAGAATAATTGTTTTCTTTCGAGTCATGTGTAAATCCTCCTGATTTTATTTTAGATAGCATCATATATTCCATCATACACTAAGATGAAGGCTTTTACACTAAGAAAAAGAAAAGAAAAACTTAAGAATTTCTGAAGAATATGAAATTGGAGAGTTGACAGTCGAAAAAATTTATAATATGATAAAAAATGCTAAATACGAAGAAGGAGACAGTAGTTCTGTTTGAAGATTCACAGAGAGTCCGGGATGGTGGAAAACGGATATCAGTAGATCAGAATGAATATCACTCTGGAGTTGTGGACCCAAAGCTTTCAGGCAAGTAAGAAAACCGGCATCCCGCCGTTATCGGGAGAGCATATGATAGTATGTTGCACAGGTGGTATAATGATTGTTTTTTCAGGCTTTCATCCTTTGCGGGTGAGGGTCTTTTTCTTTATCAGGATCAAGTGTTAGATTACCAGATGCAGCGAAAGAAATGGAGGAATAGTTGTGTACGAAAAGGTTTCTACTAATATGAACTTTGTAGAAAGAGAAAAAAAAGTTGAGAAGTTCTGGAATGACAATAATATTTTTGAGAAAAGTATTGATTCTCGTAAAAAGGCACCGGAATATACATTTTATGACGGACCGCCTACAGCCAACGGAAAACCTCATATCGGACATGTGCTGACACGTGTTATTAAAGATATGATTCCGAGATACCGGACAATGAAAGGATACCAGGTGCCTAGAAAGGCCGGATGGGATACACATGGTCTTCCGGTAGAGCTGGAAGTTGAGAAGATGCTTGGACTCGACGGCAAAGAACAGATTGAAGAATATGGACTCATTCCTTTTATTGATAAGTGTAAGGAAAGTGTATGGAAATATAAAGGTATGTGGGAAGACTTCTCAGGAACCGTTGGATTCTGGGCAGATATGGAAAATCCATATGTCACATATCATGATGATTATATCGAATCTGAATGGTGGGCATTAAAGACGATCTGGGATAGAGGCCTTTTATATAAGGGTTACAAAGTTGTGCCTTATTGTCCGCGCTGCGGTACACCGCTTTCGGCTCAGGAAGTAGCTCAGGGTTACAAGACAGTAAAAGAACGTTCAGCAGTTGTTCGTTTCCAGGTTGTTGGAGAGGATGCTTATTTCCTGGCATGGACAACAACACCTTGGACACTGCCTTCTAACGTGGCACTTTGTGTGAATCCGGATGATACTTACTGCAAAGTAAAAGCAGCAGACGGATATACTTATTATATGGCAGAAGCACTGCTTGAAAAAGTTCTTGGCAAACTTGCGGCAGAGGACACACCGGCCTATGAAGTTCTTGATACATTTAAAGGAACAGATCTTGAAGGCAAAGAATATGTTGCATTATATGAATGTACAGCAGCAGAGGCTGCAAAACAGCGCAAAAAAGCACACTACGTTGTATGTGACAGTTATGTTACGATGTCAGATGGTACAGGTATCGTTCATATCGCACCTGCATTTGGTGAAGACGACGGTCGTGTCGGACGTAAATATAATCTTCCTGTTGTTAAATTTGTTGATGAAAAAGGCTGCATGACAGATGAAACACCATTTGCCGGCATGCGTGCAAAACCAACAGAGAAAGAGATGGCGGCCGGAGCGATCAGTGCGGATCCGGAAGTGTTAAAAGATCTTGAAGCAAGAACACTTCTGTTTGAAGCGCCAAAATTTGAACACGACTATCCACATTGCTGGAGATGCGATACACCGCTTATCTATTATGCAAGAGAATCCTGGTTTATCGAGATGACAAAGGTTAAAGATGACCTGATCCGCAACAATAATACGATCAACTGGATTCCGGAAAGCATTGGTAAAGGCCGTTTTGGTGACTGGCTTGAAAACGTTCAGGACTGGGGTATCAGCCGTAACCGTTACTGGGGAACACCATTAAATGTATGGGAATGTGAATGCGGACATATGCATTCGATCGGAAGCCGTCAGGAACTTTTTGAGATGAGCGGCAATGAGGCGGCAAAGACAGTGGAATTACACCGCCCGTATATTGATGAGATCACGATCACATGTCCACACTGCGGCAAACAGATGAAACGTGTTCCGGAAGTTATTGACTGCTGGTTTGATTCCGGTTCCATGCCATTTGCACAGCATCATTATCCGTTTGAAAATGAGGATAAATTCAAAGCCCAGTTCCCTGCTGACTTTATTTCCGAGGCTGTTGACCAGACACGTGGATGGTTCTATTCACTGCTGGCAATTTCTACACTGCTTTTTAATCAGGCACCATATAAGAATGTTATCGTGCTTGGTCATGTTCAGGATGAAAACGGACAGAAGATGAGTAAATCCAAAGGTAATGCGGTTGATCCGTTTAAAGCACTTGAAACTTACGGTGCAGATGCGATCCGCTGGTATTTCTATGTAAACTCCGCACCATGGCTGCCAAACCGTTTCCATGGCAAAGCGGTTATGGAAGGTCAGCGTAAATTTATGGGTACATTATGGAATACCTATGCATTTTTTGTTCTTTACGCAAATATTGATGAATTTGACGCAACAAAATATACTTTAGAGTATGATAAATTATCCGTTATGGATAAATGGCTTCTGTCAAAATTAAATTCTCTTATCAAAGAAGTAGATGAAGATCTCGGAAACTATCGCATTCCGGAAGCAGGCCGTGCACTTCAGGAGTTTGTCGACGATATGAGTAACTGGTATGTACGCCGCAGCCGTGAACGTTTCTGGGCAAAAGGTATGCTTCAGGATAAGATCAATGCTTATATGACCTTATACACTGCCCTTGTGACAGTATGTAAAGTGGCTGCGCCGATGATTCCGTTTATGACAGAAGATATTTATCAGAATCTTGTTCGCAGCATTGATGACTCCGCACCGGAAAGTATTCATCTTTGTGATTTTCCTGTGGCAAATGAGGCATTTATTGATGCTGAACTGGAAGCGAACATGGAACTGGTACTTCAGATTGTTGTTGCCGGTCGTGCGGGACGTAATACAGCGAATATTAAAAACCGTCAGCCAATCGGCAAGATGTATGTAAAATCAGAAGTAGAGCTTCCGGAATTCTATCAGGAGATCGTTGAAGAAGAGCTGAACGTTAAGCGTATGGAATTCACTCAGGATGTCAGTGCATTTACATCTTATACATTTAAACCACAGCTTCGTACTGTGGGACCAAAATACGGTAAGCTGCTTGGTGGCATTAAACAGTATCTTGGAAACGTTGATGGCAATAAAGCAATGGCAGAATTAAAATCTGAAGGACATATTTCCTTTGAAGTCAATGGAGAAAATGTTGTTCTGGCAGAGGAAGACCTTCTTATTGATGCTGCTCAGACAGAAGGCTATGTATCTGTCAACGACAGAAATGTGACAGTTGTTCTGGATACAAATCTCACAGAAGAGCTGATCGAAGAAGGATTTGTCCGTGAAATTATTTCAAAGGTTCAGACAATGCGTAAAGAGGCAGACTTTGAAGTGACAGATCACATTATTGTTTTCATGGAAGGCAATGATAAACTTAAAGCCATCGCAGAGAAGAATTCAGAAGATGTAAAGAAAGATGTACTTGCTGAAGATATTGTCTTCGGAAGTACAGATGGTTATATCAAAGAATGGAATATTAATGGCGAAGCAGTGACGATGGGTGTAAAAAAAGCCTGATGTTATCTGTTTTTTAAACAAAGGAGGGAATTTAAGATGGAAGAAAGAATGGTAAGTGCTATTCAGACACAGGAAGGTCGAAGCTTCGATAAAGAAACTTTAAAAAAAGAAATTTTGAGTAATCTTAAAGTAATGTTTCGTAAGACCCTTGATAAAGCGACAAAGCAGGAAGTTTTTCAGGCAGTTGCACTGGCTGCAAAAGATTTTATCGTTGACCGTTGGATCGCTACACAGGATGCATACAAAAAGCAGGATCCAAAATATGTTTATTATCTGTCCATGGAATTTTTAATGGGAAGAGCCTTAGGAAATAATCTCATCAACCTTTGCTGCTACAACGAAGTAGCAGAGGTTCTTGAGGAACTTGGATTTGACCTGAATGTCATTGAGGATGAAGAACCGGATGCAGCTCTCGGAAATGGCGGTCTTGGTCGTCTGGCAGCCTGCTTTATCGAATCCTTATCTACATTAAATTATCCGGTTTATGGCTGCGGTATTCGTTATAAATATGGTATGTTTAAACAGGTGATCCGTAATGGTTATCAGGAGGAGGAGCCGGATAACTGGCTTGAAAACGGCAATCCTTTTGAAATAAAACGTGGAGAATATACTCAGATAGTTAAATTCGGAGGATATGTACGTATCGAATGGGATGCTCAGAAAAACAGAAATAATTTTATTCATGACGGTTATAATGCTATTCGTGCGGTGCCATATGATATTCCTGTTGTTGGATATGGCAATAATGTGGTAAATGCATTGAGAATCTGGGATGCGAAGCCGATTCAGGAATTTAATCTTGAAAAGTTTGGCATGGGTGATTATCGTCAGTCCGTTGAGCAGGAGAATCTGGCCAGA
>JAEDDO010000215.1 GCA_016298055.1 Frisingicoccus sp. | reverse complement strand
TGGGACATGATCTGTTCTTATATCCAAGAGTCCGGGGAAGTATATGGGGAAAAGATCGGTGTTATATTTCATCTCCGCGATTAGATGATCTTCAGTGTGTATTTGCTTCATTGAAAGGATTGATTTCGGTCAGCTCCTGTTCTCAGATTCCTATGATTGCGGTTATGGACAATGAAGAAGTCGGAAGTACAACAAAGCAGGGAGCTGCTTCAGATTTTTTAAAAGAGACAGTCTTAAGAATATGCCGGGAGAGAGGGATAAACGAGACAGACCGGAGCCGGATGATGGCTTCAAGTTTTATGATTTCAGCAGACAATGCTCAGGCAGCCCATCCAAATTATATGGAAAAATCAGATGCAGTCAATCGCCCTTTTATGAACGAAGGTATTGTCATTAAATATAATGCCAATCAGAGATATACTTCCGATGGTGTATCCTCGGCAGTGTTTAAGATGCTGTGCGAGAAGGCTGAGGTGCCATATCAGGTATATGTTAATCGTTCGGATATTGCCGGAGGTTCTACATTGGGCAATATTTCGGAAACACAGATTTCTATGAATACGGTGGATATCGGTCTGGCCCAGCTTGCCATGCATTCCGTTTATGAGACAGCCGGAGCCAGAGATACAGAGTATCTTGTGAAAGCCTCGAAAGCGTTTTTTGAGAGCAGTATAAAGTGTACAGAGGATGGTGTATACACCATTCGGTAAAATAAAAACCCGGTTCTATTGATGAATCGGGTTTTTTATTGAAATAAATTATGCGAAAAATTTTTGCCAGTAGCCCGTGAAAAGAATAAAAATGATAATGACCGGCAAAATATAACTTACATAAAAGCGAGCCCACTGTGGGAATTTTATACCTTTTCCTGAGTCAGCCTCTGCGATAAAATTATTCCATCCCCATCCGCTTTTGCGGGTACAGAAGAGAAGATAGAGAAGACTGCCAATTGGAAGCAGATTATTTGAAATAATAAAGTCTTCAAGATCCTGGATTGTACTTCCTGCGCCGAGAGGCTGTATATTGCTCAGCACATTGAAGCCAAGGACACAAGGTAAAGATAAGACAATAATTAGCAGGCCGTTGACAAGTACGGCTTTTTTACGATCCCATCCCCATAAATCGATGGAGAAGCTTAAAATATTTTCAAACACAGCAATAACGGTGGACATGGCAGCAAATGTCATAAAGATAAAGAATAATGTTCCGAAAATGCGTCCGCCAGCCATCTGATTGAAAATGTTTGGAAGTGTCACAAACACAAGTCCAGGGCCTTCTCCCGGGTCAACGCCAAAAGCAAAACATGCCGGAAAAATGACCAGACCGGACATGAAGGCAATGGCGGTGTCTAAAAGACAGATATTTAAAGATTCACCGGTAAGGCGGTGCTCTTTACTGATGTAGCTTCCAAAGATTGCCATAGCACCGATACCGAGACTTAATGTAAAGAATGCCTGGCCCATGGCAGCATAAATGGCTTCACCGAGTCCATTTTCAAGCATCTTGCCAAAATCAGGTATTAAATAAAAGCGAATACCTTCAGCGGCTCCTTCCAGTGTGATGCTGCGTACACATAAGACAACAAGAATAACGATAAGAAAGCTCATCATTACTTTTGTAATACGTTCTACACCTTTTTGGAGTCCGAGGCTGCATATGCCAAAGCAGAGCAGTACGATGACAAGCATCCAGAATGTCATGGCTTTAGGGTCAGCGAGCATTCCCACGAATATACCGCCGACTTCATCCGGTGTGAGACCGGAAAATTCACCGCGAATCATTTTGTAGACGTAGTAAATCATCCATCCTGCTACGGTTGTATAAAACATCATCAGCATATAGTTACCCAGAATAGCAAGATATCCTGTAATGTGCCATTTCGATCCGGCTGGTTCCAGAACATGGAAGCTTTTTGCAGCTGATTTCTGGCTGGCCCGGCCTACAGAAAATTCCATGACCATAATCGGAAGGCCGAGAATGACAAGAAACAGCAAATACACCAATACGAATGCGGCACCCCCGTATTTGCCGGTAATGTAGGGAAAACGCCATACATTGCCAAGTCCGATGGCACATCCTGCTGAAATCAGGATAAATCCCAGTCTGGATGAAAAATGTTCCCTCTTTTCCATAATGTTCCCCCTTTTATAAATTACGATAATCCTGTTTAGCATAGCAAAAATCAGGTTAACGGTCAAGAAGATATCGACAGTCGGGAGATTTCTTGCTATAATCAGCAGTATTGAATTAGATCAGATGAAGGGATGATGAATGTGGAAGCAATGACTGTGGAAGAGATTGTTAAGGCTGTGGGGGGAACTCTGCTGGCCGGCAATCCGGAAACGATGATTGACAATATCTGTATTGACAGTCGTGAAGCTGGAAAAGGAAGTCTTTTTGTGCCGATTATCGGTGAAAAGGTGGATGCGCATAAATTTATCGCCCAGGTATTTGACCAGGGAGCCTCAGCCGTATTTATGTCTCACGGAGATGTGACGGATAAAAATGAAGTACATATTCTGGTGAAGGATACGGTAAAGGCTTTGGGAATGCTGGGCGCTTACTATCGGAGAAAGTTTACAATGCCGATTGTGGGAATTACAGGAAGTGTAGGAAAGACATCAACAAAAGAGATGATCAGTGCCGCACTGGAAACAGGTTTTTGTACAATGAAAACAGCCGGAAACCAGAATAGCCAGATCGGTGTGCCTCTGACATTGTTCCGGATGGAAAAAAATCAGGAGATGGCTGTTATTGAGATGGGAATCAGTGAATTCGGAGAGATGGATAATCTTGTTCATTTTGTGGAGCCGGATGTGGCAGTTGTGACTAACATTGGAGAGGCCCATATTGCCCAGTTCGGAAAAAAAGAACACACGATGGAAGAAAAATTAAAAATCGGTATGCATTTTACTGAGAAAAACAGAATGTTTT
>JAEDDO010000214.1 GCA_016298055.1 Frisingicoccus sp. | reverse complement strand
GCGTCAAATGCTGCCAAATCGGCATTTTTATTTAACATGTCTCATGATATCCGTACACCTATGAATGCGATCATCGGTTTTACCGAATTGCTTGAAAAACACCTGGATGACAAAGAGTTATCGAAAAAATATATAAAGAATATCCAGACATCCAATGATTTTCTTCTTTCCCTTATCAATAATGTTCTTGAAATGGCAAGAATAGAGAGTGGAAAAACAACTTTAGATGAAACATATTGTAATGCATATGTATTCAATGATTCGCTGTATTCACTCTTTAATTCTCAGATGAAAGAAAAGGGAATTGATTTTACACGATATGCCAATGTTGAACATGTGAATGTCATCTGTGACGAGACAAAGCTTCGGGAGATTTTTCTTAATATTTTAAGTAATGCTTTGAAGTACACACCTTCCGGCGGAAAAGTTTCTATGAGGCTGAGCGAAATGGCATCGGACAAACCGGGGTATGTTATGTATCGGACGGAAATTGAAGATACAGGCATTGGTATGTCAGAAGAGTTCCTGACTCAGATATTTGAGGAATTTACAAGAGAACGTTCCAGTACAGAGAGCAGAGTTAACGGCACCGGATTGGGAATGCCAATCGTAAAGAAGCTTGTCGAACTGATGAATGGAACCATTGAAGTTGAAAGCAAGATTGGAAAAGGAACCAAATTTACAGTAACTTTGCCGCATCGAATCGCCGAGAATGGCGATGAAGATTATCTGGCGGAGAAAATGTGTGCATATGATGACGGCCATTTCAGAGGAAAACGCATTCTTCTCGCAGAAGATAACGAACTGAATGCTGAGATTGCGATGACAATTCTTGAAGAGGCCGGATTTGAAGTTGAACATGCGTCGGACGGCATTATTTGTGTGGATATGCTGGAAAAGGCAGAGGCCGGATATTATGATCTGATTCTTATGGATATTCAGATGCCAAATATGGATGGCTATAAAGCAACTCAGACGATTCGAAAGTTTTCAGATGTGAAAAAGGCCGGAATTGCGATTGTTGCCATGACTGCGAATGCATTCGAGGAAGACAGACGCAATGCATATAAAGCGGGAATGAACGGGCATATCGCTAAACCGATTAAAGTGGATATGCTGCTGTCTGCTTTAGAAGAAATTTTTAAATAATAGGGAGATCAACGATGATACAAGTAGAAAAACTATCCTATAGTTTTCCTGCAAAGGAATTATATAAAAACGTTTCATTTACATTAGAGGACGGTCAGCATTGTGCATTGATCGGAAGCAACGGGACCGGAAAGACGACTTTGGTTGACATGCTCATGAATACGGAGAAGTATCTCTATGACGGAAAGATCCTTTGGGAAGGTTTGCACCGGATTGGATATGTGAGTCAGTTTTCAAAAGCAGAAAAGGCTCAGAAAACAACGGTCTTTGAGTATTTAAGTGAGCGGTTTGTTGAAAATCAGAAAAAAACAGAAGAGATCTGTGCCCGGATGGCCACAGAGGAAGATATTGAGCCGTTATTTGAAGTATATCAGAACCTTTTAGATGAATTTCAGTCGATGGATGGGGATAGTTATGAGAGTAATATTCGAAAACTCCTGAAATTGATTGAATTGCAGAATCAGGAGGATGCACCTCTTTCCAGCCTGAGCAGTGGTGAATTTAAACTGATTCAGATTATGAAAGAGATGATCATGCAGCCGAATCTTCTGATTATGGACGAACCGGATGCCTTTTTGGACTTTGACCATCTGAAAAGTCTTGCAGATCTTATAAACACGTATAATGGTACACTGCTTGTTGTTACTCATAACAGATACCTTTTAAATACATGTTTCGACAAGATCCTTCATCTGGAAAATCGGGATATTCAGGAGTTTGATGGAAATTTTATAGAATATAATAATTCAATTCTTGAGAAAAAGGTCGAATTGCAGGAGCAGGCGGAGAAGGACAGAGAAGAAATCGAGCGCACGGAAAAGATGGTCAAACGAATGACGGATCGAGCGACGAAAATTGATATCGCATCCTTTGGCCGGGCGTTAAAAGCAAAAAAAACTCAGCTTGCAAGAGCTCAGGCAAGGCAGATCAAAGAACCTTTTGTCGATATTCGTCAGCCGAAGATTATTTTGCCGACGGTTTTGGCGGATTCAGAAGATGTCGTGCTTTCTGTTGATGGATATGAGGCAGCATTTAATGAAACTTTATTGGAAAATGTCAGTTTTGAACTGCATGCCGGTGAGAAGATCGCAATCGTGGGTGCAAACGGAACCGGAAAGACGACCCTTTTAAGAGATATTTACAAAAGACAGAATCCGGCCATCCATATTGCAGACGGTGTGGAAGTCGGCTTTTTGTCTCAGAATCAGGGAGAAGTTCTGAACGAAGAGAACAGTATTTGTGAGGAATTTATTTCCTGTGGTTTTGAAAATGAAAAACAGGTGGAAGCTTATCTTTCAGATTATTGTATCGATCCGGATATGCTGGATCAGAAGATTTCCGGATTATCCGGAGGGGAACAGAATCTTCTTCAGATAGCAAAGATAGCGCGGAGTAATGCCGGTTTATTATTATTGGATGAACCTTCCAGTCATCTGGATCTTTATGCACAGCTGGCACTTGAAAAGGCTGTTTCGGAATATAAAGGTGCGGTTTTGATGGTGTCCCATGATTTTTATAACATTGTGAACTGTGCAGATTATATCTTACTTGTTGACGGAAAGTCGATCCGTCGTGTGCGGATGCGTACCTTCAGACAAAAAGTCTATGAGAAATATTTTCCGAAAAATTATGTGGAAAAGGAACAGAAACGCAAAGAACTTCAGCTTCGTATCAATGCCTGTCTGAAAAAACATGAGATTGATGAAGCAAAAAAATTATGCGAGATGTTGCAATCAGAAGATTTTCATATATAGTTTTCAAAAACCCTTGACATGATTTTAAAATCAATTTAA
>JAEDDO010000213.1 GCA_016298055.1 Frisingicoccus sp. | reverse complement strand
GTTGCTTATGGAATTGTTAAGATTATTGGATATCTTTCAGATGATTTGTATGATCTGGCTTTCCAATATGATCTGGCCTGTGGAATATTCCTGATAGTGCTTGGAGTGATAGTGCTTGGATGTAATTTGCGTATTCGTTCATATCTTTCCCCAGGACTGGGATTATTGATTTTGCTTGACGCTGTATTAAAAGTTCAGACTGCAAAAGATGCAAAAGTATTTGGACTTGAAATATGGAAATGGATATTGGCACTTTCCATCATTGTAGCTGCTTTTGGTATTTTAATTATCATAAAGCCGTTTCAGGAAAGTCAGATTAGTCATGTCATTATCGGATGTGGTTTCTTTGCAGAAGGTCTCATGAATCATCTTACAGTCAAGGAGACAGTCAAGATATCAAAACAAATTCAGGGACAGGAAAAGAACGAGGAAGATACTGCATGGGAAGAATAAAATGTTGTAACTGTTTAAGTAAAACTTGTTATTAACAAATATATTAATTATATGAGGAGGAATTCGAGTATGAACGCATCAAATACTTTAAAGAAACTGGGAATTGAGCAGACATTCAATTATATTTACAAGGACCCGGATAAGCATATGCTGAAGATGATGGACTGGGCAGATAAATTTGCTGATGGAGAATTTATTTCTCAGAGAAAAATGATTCGGGAAGCAATAACAAATCCGGAACATCCTTATTATAACTATATCCGACGTCTTTTTAAAGAGGTAGATCTCAATGTGACTAAGACACTTGCTGTGAATCTTTTTATTAATGCCAGTCTGGTTGGCTGGAAGAAGGAAGAAAAACTCAGAAAGAAGTATAACTGTAATATTCCATGGGCTATCCTGCTGGATCCTACATCTGCGTGTAACCTGCATTGTACAGGTTGTTGGGCGGCAGAATATGGACACAAATTAAATCTTACTTATGATGAGATTGATGATATTATCTGCCAGGGAAAAGAATTGGGCGTTTATTTTTATATTTACACTGGCGGGGAGCCACTGGTTCGTAAAAAAGACTTGATCCGAATCTGTGAAAAGCATTCGGATTGCGTATTCCTTTGCTTTACAAATTCCACATTGATTGACGAAGAATTTGCGGATGAAATGCTCCGTGTAGGTAATTTTGTACCAGCCATTTCTCTGGAAGGATTTGAAGAGGCGACGGATGGACGACGTGGAACTGGTGTATATCAGAAAGCACGTAAAGCCATGGAACTTCTCAGAAGAAAGAAACTGATTTATGGAATCTCCTGCTGTTATACCAGTGCCAATTATGATTCCATTACATCAGAGGAATTCTATGATACATTGATTGAAATGGGTGCCTATTTTGTATGGTATTTCCATTATATGCCGGTAGGAAACGATGCTGTTCCGGAATTGATGCCTACACCGCAGCAGCGTACCGGAGTTTATGAGAAAATTCGTCGTTATCGTGCCACAAAGCCATTGTTTGCAATGGATTTTCAGAATGATGCAGAATATGTCGGCGGATGTATCGCCGGTGGTCACCGTTATTTACATATTAATGCTAACGGTGATATTGATCCTTGCGTATTTATCCATTATTCAGATTCTAACATTCGGGAAAAGACACTTCTGGAAGCACTGCAGTCACCGATGATGATGGCTTACCATGATAATCAGCCATTTAATAAAAATATGCTTCGTCCGTGTCCTATGCTGGAAAATCCTGATATGCTGCGAGCAATGGTTGAAAAATCAGGTGCTTACTCGACTGATCTTCAATCTCCGGAAACGGCAGAACATCTTTGTGCAAAATGTGACCAGTATGCGAAGAATTGGAAGCCGGTTGCAGATGAACTTTGGAAAGAGAACAGGGCGAAAAAGAAAATCGCAGATTAAAGAAACAACTATGAATTTGAACGACGAAATATTTATTCAGGTAATCGAAAAAATGAAAGGATATCAAAAATGAACAAAGGTAAACGATTTTTTACATCAGAGTCTGTCACAGAAGGGCATCCAGATAAAATGTGTGATGCTATTTCAGATGCATTGCTGGATGAATTGTTGAAGCAGGATCCTATGAGTCGGGTGGCATGTGAGACGGTAACGACTACAGGCCTTGTTATGGTAATGGGAGAAATCACTTCCAATGCATATGTAGATATTCAGAAAGTAGTACGAGATACAATCAGGGAAATTGGATATACAAATGCTGAGTATGGTTTTGATGCAGATACATGCGGTGTGTTAACAGTCATTGATGAACAGTCGGCAGATATAGCAATGGGTGTGAATAAGGCTCTTGAGGCAAAAGAACATAATTTGTCGGATGAAGAGATTGAAGCCATCGGAGCCGGAGATCAGGGGATGATGTTTGGATATGCGACAAATGAGACTGAGACCTATATGCCCTATCCCATTGAGCTGGCACATAAGCTGGCATTGCAACTGACAAAAGTAAGAAAGGATGGAATACTTCCGTATTTGAGACCAGATGGAAAAACCCAGGTAACTGTAGAGTATGATGAAAATGACAAACCATTTAGACTGGATGCCATAGTGCTTTCTACACAGCATGATCCGGACATAACACAGGAACAGATTCAGTTGGATATTAAAAAATATGTGTTTGACGAAATCTTACCGGGTGAAATGGTGGACGAGAATACAAAATTTTATATCAATCCAACAGGTCGCTTTGTAATAGGTGGACCGCATGGAGATAGTGGATTGACCGGCCGTAAGATTATCGTAGATACATATGGAGGATACGCCCGACATGGTGGCGGAGCTTTTTCCGGAAAGGACTGTACCAAGGTAGACCGTTCTGCATCATATGCGGCTCGTTATGCGGCAAAAAATATTGTTGCGACAGGATTGGCTGAAAAATGTGAGGTGCAGCTTTCCTATGCTATTGGTGTAGCACAGCCCACCTCAATTATGGTGGACACGTTTGGAACAGG
>JAEDDO010000047.1 GCA_016298055.1 Frisingicoccus sp. | reverse complement strand
GGTGTCGGATATAACGGATTACCTTCTTTGTGTGCCCATTCCACGATCTGATCGATATCTTCATCTTTGATCATATCCGGATAAACCGGGATATCCATCTTTTCTTTCATATCTTCGATCCAACGGATAAATGCTTCCGCTTTTGATTTATTTGTGTTATCTTCTGCCTCAATACCGCATATATCGCAAAGGTCTGCCAGTTTATCGTAAACCGCCGGTCCGAAAGCACGCATCACATGCGGAAGCAGAATCGACATGGCAAGTCCGTGGGGTGTATTGTAAAGACCTCCAAGGGTATGTCCGATCGCATGAACATAACCCACACATCCTCTTGTAAAAGCACGGCCTGCATAAAATGCGGCTTTCTGCATATTCTGCCGTCCTTTAAGATTCGTTCCATCCTGATAAATTGAATAGAGATTATCATAAACAAGCTTGACCGCTTTTTTACACATATCCTTTTCGAGTTTTGTGTTATAAGTGTTATTCGTATAAGCTTCAACCGCATGACAGAGTGCATCCATACCGGTGATGGCTGTCACCTTCGGCGGAAGACCGACTGTAAGTTCCGGATCAAGTACCGCATACTTCGGCATCAGGCAAATATCATTGATCGTCGCCTTATGATGTGTCTCTGACTCTGTAATAACAGCTGCAACCGTCGTCTCCGAACCTGTTCCCGCAGTTGTAGGGACAGCAAAAATGATCGGAAGCGGTCTTAAAACCTTAAACAGTCCCTGAAGCTGTTTCACTGTCTTTTTCGGCCGTGCCACACGGGCGCCGATCGCTTTGGCACAGTCCATAGGTGAACCGCCCCCGAAAGCGATCATGCAGTCACAATGATTCTGCTTATATATGGCAAAACCTTCTTCCACATTATCATCTGTCGGGTTTTGAGCAACTCCGTCATATATAACGTAATTTAGCTGTGCCTTGTTCATAGCTTCCAAAAGACCGTCAAGAAGATGCAGCTCCGTCAGCATATGATCCGTCACAATAAGGACATTGCTGAATTTTTTACGTTTGATCGCCGCCGGAAGTTTTTTCACTGCGCCCGGTCCTTTAAGGATCTTTGGCACACGCCATGGAAGAAAATACATTCCAACCTTCATTACAGACTGAAAACTACGGCAAAATAGGGTTTCAAGACGCATTTTATTTTTCATATTGAACACTGCCTCCTTGTCTCTGCACATCTTAATGGCTTCAATCGGACATACCCGTGCACATATTCCGCATCCGATACATTTATCTGTATCTGCACAGGCTATTGTGTGGATATCCCCATGAAATTTCGGTTCTTCTATTTGAATACAATTCATCGGACAATTTTCAACGCAGGCAGAACATCCCGCGCACGTATCCGGATTGATCCATGGTTTCTCTTTAATTTTCATTTTCAGCCACCTCCTGCCGGTGATAATAGGACGACCTCATCACCGTCTTTTAATTTACAATAACGTCCTGCCGGTCTGTCATTAACGATAACCACCAGATTCTTTGCTTCTTTCCGTTCAATTCCCGGGATGCAGTTTAAAAGCTCATTAACCGATCCTGCCTCTGTCTCAAAGCTGCTGACACCGGATTTTAAACGCATCACTCCAAAAATTTTGACTCTGACCATGGTCTTCACCCGCTTATCTTTAATTTTTTAAGCAGCTTTTTCGTCGGAAGTCCGTCTGAATCCCAGCCCCGGGCATGATAATAAACTTTTTTCAGCTTTTCTAACGGCACTTTGGATGTTGGGTCCTTTGGATCCTGAACAATCTGAACGAGCCGTTTCGGAAGGGCATCTTTATTCGCATTGACACCAAAGCGACGATTCACCTCGCGCTCAAGATTGTATCCCCGCTCACCGCAGCGCATATAATGTCCGAAAGTCATACGCATGCCTGTCACATACTCAAATCCCTTCGTATGATGAAAAACAGGCAGATGCAATGCCGCGATCTCCGGATATTTATTCAGTATCCGGACAACACCGCCGCAGTAAGGCAGCACTTTATTGACAAGCTTTGTATACCAGCTGTTCGGATGCCGCATTAACGGCGACGGGAAGAAGGCATAGCTTGTGAACAGACACTGTCCTGACGCAGAGATCATTTCCATAAGATCCTGGAACATCATCGTCATATCCGCCTTTCCGTGATAGGTTGTCTGGTCCATTGAAAGCCCAAGCCCCTCAAGAATAACCATATAGCCGCCGTTCAGATGGCAGCCGCCCCGGTTGCTGACAGCGTATCCAAGGCCAAGACCAACCGCTTTTCGCGGTTCATAGGCAGCCAGTTCCATTCCTTTGGCATGAATGGCAAATTCCTTGCCGCCATATTTTTCAGAAAGCCGTTTGCTTCCGAGAGCAAGTTCTGCCCCGATACCTCTTTTATAGGCAATATCTTCAAAAATTTTCGAAATACCTTCTGTCTCCGAAAACTTCAGCCCGTTATCCCACAGACCCTTTTCATTAGCTTCCATCGCATAAGAAAGGGTATTTGCTGCGGAAATTGTATCCAGTCCAAGTTCATCCAGCTCATAATTCCATTTTAAAACAGACTCCAGATCATTATTCAAAATGCCGCCGCCAAGCAAAACCAACGTTTCAAGTTCGGGACCCTTAACCTGTTTGCCGTCGACCTCAACCGTCCGGGCACACCGGATCGGACAGGTAAGGCAGCCCTTATTAACAATATTAAATTCTTCAGCCAGACGTTCTCCGCTCACCTTCTCAAAATCCTCATACTGACCCCGACTGTAATTTTTTGTCGAAAGAATATGTTTCATCTGCATGGAACTGACAAGGCCGGCCGTTCCCAGTTTCGGCAGCTGTTCCCCTGTCAGCGGATGCTTTCTCAGATATCGGAACCATTTCTGCGTATGACGGACCATTTTTTCTTTGTCATGTACCGGAATCTCCTTATTTCCTGAAGCACACACTGCCTTAAGATTCATCCAGCCCATAACGGCGCCGGTTCCTCCGCGCCCGAAAACCCGCTCGTTGGACACGATACAGGAATAGAGCACCTGATTCTCGCCGGCCGGACCGATACATATCTTTCCGTTTTTGCGGACACGCCCGTTTTTCAGGCGAAGTTTATCATCCAATGCTTCCTGAACTTCCATTGTTTTCATGCCCCACAGATCCGATGCATCATGAAACTGAATATTTTCATTCTGGATCTCGATCCATATCGGTTTCTCTGATCTTCCCTGAAGAATAAGCGCATCCAGTCCGGATTTTTTAAGATAATATCCAAAATTACCGCCGCAGTTGGAGGATGTGATGTATCCTGTCTGGGGAGACAGTGTGGAAATATTAAACCGGCTGGCACTCGGTGCGCCGCTGCCTGTCAGCGGACCTGTTGTAATGACCAGCATGTTTTCCTCAGAAAATGCCTCCTCTGTCCCCTTAAAATGATCGCCCAGTATTTTCGCCGCCATCGTCTTACCCCCGATAAACAGCTCCCTCTCTTCATCCGAAAATGGATACTCGCTCACTTCGCGGGACGACAGATTGATTTTTAATACTTTCCCCATGTAACCACCATATTTTGTCGCCATTATTTCACCCCTTTGTCATTATAAATAGAATATATCGCCTGTTTCTTCCCAGCTGTAGCCTCCCAGTGCCTCCAGACGCTCTTTAAACCCGTCACTTTTTAAAACCCTAAGAAATTCCTGCACAAAGGGCAATTCGATCCAGGACGCATACGTCACAAAATCATATTCCTCAAAGGCAATGTCCACAAAATCCAGATCCAGTGCCCTGGCACTTGAATAAATTCCCATGCCTGTGTCCGCATTCCCTTTCTGCACAGCAACCGCCACACTCATATGGGTCGTCTCCTCATGTTCATACCCCTGAATATCCTCGGGTAAAATTCCTGCCTGTTTAAGCAGATAATCAAAAAGGACTCTCGTCCCTGCTCCTCTCTGCCGGTTCACATACCGCACATCCGGCCCGATATCCGAAACCGAATGGATCTTCATCGGATTTCCTTTTTTTACGATCAATCCCTGACGACGGCGCACGCCTTTTATAATTGCCATCTTTTCACCCGGAAACATCTCACGGACGATTGCCTCATTATAGCTTCCGTCTGCTTCATTGAGCAAATGGGACGGAGCCAGATGGGCTTCTTTCTTTTTAAGAGCAATCAGTCCGGAAAGTGATCCCACATGGGTGGAAGACAGACGAACATCTTTCTGTTCTCCCTTCATCATATCATTAATAACGTCCAGAATCAAATCATGACTGCCGATAAGGACTAACGTTTTTTCGACACTTTCCATATCTATCAGAAGCTTTACATTTACACATTCATGTGCCATGATTCCCTCTCTGTTCTGAGGAATCACAAGAAAACCGTCTGCCCGGACAAGAGACATAGAGGCTCCCGCTCCCCGCTCAAGCGGCGATGCAATCAATTCTCCGTCCACTTTCCCAAGCTTTACCCGGACATATTCTTCATATTTCAGGCTGGACATAAGGGTTTTAGACAATTTTGCCTGAACCGTCCTGTAATCTCTGCCCCCTTTTTGCAAATACAGATTCATGACCGGAACGACAAACTCCGTAAATGTCAGATAAGAGGAAACCGGATAGCCGGGAAGACCGATCACCGGCTTATCTTTAATCCTGCTTAAAATGACCGGTTTTCCCGGTTTGACAGCCACACCATGGGTCAATACCTCCCCCAGTTCTCTGAGAACATGGACTGTATAATCATCCCTGCCCGCAGATGACCCCGCATTAATAAGCACTATATCACATTCATCGAGAGCTTTTAAAACAGCCTTCCGAATTTTTTCCGGATCATCCCGGACGATCGGATATCGACGTCCGATACCTCCGTTTTCTGCGACAAGATTCTCAAACATCCAGGAATTGGTCTCAATAATTTTTCCATCTTCCGGTTCCTCTGTATATTCAATCATCTCATCCCCTGTCGGAATAATCCCCACAACCGGTTTTTTTATGACCTGAATCTCCCGGATACCCGATGCCAGCAGCACACCGATATCAATAGCACGTATGGTGTGATGAGACGGAAGCACCATCTCTTTAGCCACCACATCCTCACCAACAGAACGCACATGGGCAAAAGGATGTGTCGGTGCGATGATTCTATATCCATTTTCTGTTTCAATAAGATCTTCCGCCATGATGACCGCATCATAAGGCGGCAGAATCCTGTCCCCCGTATCCACATCCACATAGTCCGTCTCATAGACAAGTTCGACCGGATGATACTCCGACGCCTCTTTTGTATGGGAACTGATAACACCGATGCCGTCCATGGCACACGAATTATAGGAGGGACTGGAATAACGGGCAAAAACCGCCTCGGCTGTTGTCCTCCCCAAACTCTTTATCACCGGAATCCGCTCTTTATCCGGATGGATATCCGACATTGCTTTTAAAAATCCGGAAAGTGCTTCCTCTTTATTCTGTATATTCAAATATAAATTTCGTTTCATACAAATACCTCTGTCAAAACCCTCTCGCCTTTTTTTAGTCCTTCTTTATTTCTCGGGATCATCACATACCCGTCTGCCTTTCCCAGAGCAGAAATACTTCCGGATTTGGCATAGATTGGTATTGCCGTATAATCATTTTCTCCCCGAAGAAGACGGACGAGAAGGCAGGTTTCTCTCCCCTGATTACTCGATACATTCTCTCCCATAACTGCAAAATGAGGCAGCGGCGGTCGGATTCCCGCTTTAGAAAAGTACCAGTCCCCGATAATCAAACGGAACATCATCACGGCCGCCATCGGATGGCCCGGCAGTCCTGCGATCACCGTATTTTTAGCCCGGTCATAAGCCAGAATGGTCGGTTTTCCCGGTTTGATCGAAATACCGTGGGTAAAAACATTTCCGGTGACTGCTTCCAAAACCTTTTTCGTATAATCTTTGCTTCCCTTAGAGCTTCCGCCGGACATAAGGATTACATCACTCTCATCAACCACATCCCGGAGTGTCTTTTCTATGTCTTCTTCACAATCTTTCTGCCGTATCTGGTGCAGGATCTCCATACCAAAAGACCTTGCCTGTGCACCAAGGGCATAAGAATTAATATCCCGGATTTTTGAACCGGAAAGCGGTTCATCCATATCTGCCAGCTCATCTCCTGTAGAAATGACGGTCACCTTCAACGGCTCAAACACTTCAACTTCTCTGATTCCCAGAGCGGCAAATTTTCCAATCACCTCCGGACTGATCTTTTCCCCTCTGGAAATAAGACACTCGCCCATACCTACATCTTCGCCGATCTGGATAATATTTTCTCCCTCGCTGACCGGTCTGTATCCGGCCATCTTTCCCGGCGCATAGTTTTGCGTATATTCGATCATAAGGACGGCATTCGCTCCTTCAGGCACCATTGAACCGGTCTGAAGAAAAACCGCCTCCCCTGTACGGACCTTCTGCACTGCCGGCTCTTCAATATTCACTTTTCCCGTTACCTCATAAAAGGCTGGCATCGATTCGCCGGCTCCATAACTGTCTCTGGCTATGACCGCATACCCGTCGACGATTGAACGGCGAAACGAAGGAATATTCTCTTCCGCAAAAATATCCCGCGCACATATGCAGCCGAGGGCATCCCGACTTTCCACTTTTTTTGTTCTTAAAATAAAATTTTCTGTTTCCCGTCTCAGTTTTTCTCTGGCCTCTGCCAATGTATCTGTATGAAGTAATTCCATTAGATCAACAATTCCCCCTCAATAAATTTTTTTGTCTCCGGTCTTTCAGGTGAATGAAAAAAACGATTGGCCGGACAACTTTCGACTACTTTTCCCTTATTTAACAGCACAACATGATCTGCCAGCCGTTTGGCCTGTACAAGGTTATGGGTAATGATACACATCGTCGTTCCCTTTTCCCGATTCAATTTTAAAAGCAGCTTTTCGATTTCATTTGTCGTATAAGGATCAATGCTTGCACTCGGCTCATCCAAAAGTAAAAGCTCCGGTTCAAAGGACAAGGCTCTGGCAAGGGCCGCCTTCTGTGTTTCTCCGAGAGAAAGCTGGTGGGATTTTTTATTCAAAAGCGGTGTAAGAGACAGCTCCTTTGATAAAAAATCCAAACGTTCTTTCATGATACCTTTATCCATTTTTCTCAGCTTCATCGGATATAAAATATTTTCCGCCACGGTGGTTGATATAAGATAAGGCTCCTGAAATACAAGGGTCACCGCTTTATGGGGGATTTTTTCATCCCCATCGTATAAAATCTCCCCCGAATCCTTTTCCAGAAGATCTCCCATAATATTTAAAAGGGTTGACTTTCCCGCACCGTTCGGACCGACAATGGCTGTGATTTTATGATCCGGTACAGAAAGTCGGTCGATGTCCAGAACCACATGGCCATAATAGGATTTTTTTAAATGGTTTATCTCTACCTTCATAAAATTAACAGCTCTTTTCCTTTTGAAAATTATAAAGAATCGTGTTCATAATAAAGGACAGTATGAGAAGGATAATTCCCACGGCTACAGCCCTCTCAAACTGCCCCATTCCCTTTAACTGGGATATGTAGGTGGTCATTACCCTCGTCTTTCCTTCAATATTGCCGCCGACGATCATAACGGCTCCGACCTCCGATATGCCTCTCGAAAAACCGGAGACAAGTGCCGTGATAATACTGTATCTGAGCTCGTAAATAAATAATTTTAATGTCTGAAAAGTATCCGCTCCCAAAGTCTTTGCAAGGGCTTTGATCCGGCGTTCCTTATCCCTGGCACCATTTACCGTCAATCCGATAATAATCGGTAAAATAAGCAGTGTCTGTGCAATGATCATGACTGTAACAGTATAATTCAGTTTCAGACTGCCCAGCGGACCTCTGCGCATAAACACAATATAGACAACAAGACCGCAGAGAACCGGAGGCATCCCCATCAGCGTATAGATGATACGCATCAGAAAATCCTTCATGAAAAAGGAATGCTTTGCTATAAAAATACCAAGGGGTACCCCCAATGTCCCTGCCATAAACAGTGAGATCAGAGATACCCTCAAAGACAGGAATACAACATCAAACACTTCTTTGTCCAAAGTAAAAATCAGACGAAAAGCTTCTCGTATACCTTCAATAATGATATTCATAGGTCCAATTTAAATGCTATTGTGCATTTGGTGTAAAGAGAGGCGCACCATAAGTCTCTGTGCCGTACTCACCGATGAGTTTCTGTGTCTCTTCGGAGAGAATCCAGTTCTGAAATTCCTTTGCACCCTCATGATTAATATTTTCATTTTTCTCAGGATTGACACAGATGACACCGTACTGATTATATAAAATACCGCTCTCATCTTTTTCACATAAAATTGTCAGATCCTCATCCAGTCCCAGGTTCAGCCATGTCGCCCGGTCAGAAAGTGTATAGGCCAGTTTTTCATTGGCCATCTCAAGCACGGCACCCATGCCTGTTCCCGCCTGAATATACCAGTCCCCCGACGGCTCGATGGCACATTTTTCCCAGATTGCAAGCTCCTTTTTGTGGGTCCCTGATTCATCACTTCTGGAAATAAAAGGTGACTGTTTTTCACTGATGGCTTTGAAGGCCCCAACCGCATCATTGGCCCATTCGGCACCGACTCCCGCAGGGTCATCCTTCGGTCCGACAAGGATAAAGTCATTGTACATGACATCCTTTCTGCCGTCTTCATCCGCATGTCCTTCTTCAACAAATGCCTTCTCAGCCGCCGGAGAATGGACGAGAAGTACATCTGCTTCACCGTTTTCGCCCATCTTCATGGCTTCTCCAGAGCCTACGGAAATGACACTGACACTATAACCTGTCGCTTCCTCAAATACGGGCAGTATCGCATCCAGAAGACCGCTGTCCTTCGTACTCGTCGTTGTCGCCAGAATAAGTTCCCCGGCATCTTTCGCTTCTGTTGAAACCCTTGTTTCCGAGGGTACCTTTGCTTCCTGTGGTTTTGAGCAGGCGCAGAGCATGAGCATGCACACTGCCAGACCGATTCCCACTCTTTTCATTGTGTTTCCTCCCCTTTTCATTACATTTTTTCAAAGGCAATATGGTTCTGCTTAAAGTACTGGCATACCGTATCATCCCAGCACTGCTCCAATACCTTATCTTTCATAAAAATTTTATAGGAAATCCCGGATGTGCAGACAAGTTTTTGATGTTCATAGGTAATATTCATAAAAAGTCCGCCAATATCCTCTTCCCGCACAGAAGGTCTGTATTTTTTCAGGAACCATTGTGTATTCTCATCGGATAGTTGAAACACCATCCTGAAACTTACCGGAAGTTTTTTCCCCCTGATCATCTGAAATGCAAAAGGTTTCACTTCCGACCACAGACAGAATTTCCGTCCTTCCATTGTCTCCCATTCTTTAGAATCGAAATAAGGGCGGTTTAAATAACCGCCCAAATGGAATTCTGTAAAAGTCTGAATCTCACCGTCACGCAGATAAAATTTATCAAACATGTTTCCGGTAAGCATTCCCGCCATGAAATTTTTAATATCCACAACGGATAAACCGATCATCCCTAATCACTCCATAATTAAACATTAATCTCGGCTGTCATGCCAAGAACTTCTTTATTCTCCTCAAGAATCGGCCGGATAACTTCATCCAGGAATTCTGTTACCTGCTCCGGTGCACGACCGACAAAGTTCCGAGGATTCATAATCGCCTGAAGTTCTTCCATCGTTGTTCCGAAAGCAGGATCGGCAGCAATACGTTCCAGAAGATCATTCGGCTTTCCTTCCACTTTAACCATACGTCCTGCTTCCATCGAATGGGTACGGATACGTTCATGAAGCTCCTGACGGTCACCGCCCCGTTTAACCGCATCCATCATAATATTCTCTGTTGCCATAAACGGAAGTTCACTCATCAGACGCTGTTCGATAACCTTCGGATAAACAACAAGGCCGTCAACAACGTTCATATACAGATCAAGAATACCGTCGATAGCAAGGAAAGCTTCCGGCACGCTGAGACGTTTGTTTGCAGAATCATCCAGTGTTCTTTCAAACCACTGGGTCGCAGCAGTGATCGCCGGATTGAGCACATCGATCATCACATATCTTGAAAGAGAAGCAATACGCTCGCTGCGCATCGGATTACGCTTGTAAGCCATCGCAGAGGAGCCGATCTGGCTCTTTTCAAAAGGTTCCTCGATTTCCTTCAGATGCTGAAGCAAACGGATATCGTTAGAGAATTTATGGGCACTCTGAGCAATACCGGAGAGAACATTCAGCACACGTGTATCCAGTTTTCTTGAATATGTCTGACCGGATACAGGGAAACATGCATCAAATCCCATCTTACGGGCAATGCGGCGATCCGCCTCTTTGCATTTTTCATGATCTCCGTCAAACAGCTCGAGAAAACTTGCCTGTGTTCCTGTTGTACCCTTTGAACCGAGAAGTTTTAACTGGGAAATAATATAATCCACATCAGATAAGTCCATCACAAGTTCATTCAGCCAGAGACTGGCACGTTTTCCGACAGTTGTCGGCTGAGCCGGCTGAAAATGTGTGAAAGCCAGTGTCGGCAGTTCTTTGTAAGTGTCCGCAAACTTCGCAAGTTCACTGATAACATTAAGCAATTTTTTACGAACAAGATATAATGCTTCACGCATAATGATCACATCCGTATTATCCCCTACATAACAGGAAGTTGCCCCGAGATGAATAATACCCTTTGCCGTCGGACACTGCTGTCCGTATGCGTACACATGGGACATGACATCGTGACGAACTTCTTTTTCTCTTGCTTTTGCCACTTCATAATTGATGTCATCTTTTGCAGCTTTAAGCTCTGCGATCTGCTCATCTGTAATCGGCAGTCCCAATTCCTGCTCTGTCTCTGCAAGTGCAATCCACAATTTTCTCCATGTTCTGAATTTCATGTCCGGAGAAAAAATATACTGCATCTCTTTACTTGCATATCTTTCTGATAACGGACTCTGATATCTGTCGTTCATTATTTACCCTCCTATATATCAATACTTAAAATTCCATATCTCCGCGGATATCTCTCGTCGGCGGTTCTATCGGATAATTACCGTTAAAGCATGCCTCACAATAGTCAAGGCCTTCCACCATCTCACCCATGCGGTCCAGATCCAGATAACCTAAGGAATCTGCCCCCATAAGCTCACCGATCTCTTCGATCGTATGATGATTGGCAATAAGCTGATCCCGGTTCGGTATGTCTGTACCGAAATAACACGGATACTTAAACGGCGGTGAACTGATCCGCACGTGAACCTCCGTTGCACCGGCGTTCTTAAGCATCTGAACAATATTCCCGCTTGTCGTTCCCCGGACAATCGAATCATCGATCATGACGATCCTTTTACCCTTTACCGCATCTTTGAGAACATTCAGTTTAATCTTAACACTTTGCTCACGCATACTTTGTTTCGGTTTAATAAATGTTCTTCCTACATAATTATTCTTTACAAATGCACGGCCATAAGGAATTCCCGATTCCAGAGCATAACCCATAGCCGCATCATTTCCCGATTCAGGTACGCCGACAACAAGATCGGCTTCTACCGGATGGGTCTGAGCTAAAATCCTTCCGGCCATAATACGGGAATTAAATACACTCACACCGTCAATGACACTGTCCGGACGGGCAAAATAAATATATTCAAATACGCATCGGCTGCATTTCTTTGTCAGATGACAATACCGTCGATCCGATGTCAATCCTTCTTCATTGATGACAATGATCTCTCCCGGCTCTACATCCCTGATAAATTCCGCACCCACCGTATCAAGCGCACATGTCTCTGAAGCGACAACCCATGTATCTTCTCTTTTTCCAATACATAATGGCTTAAATCCGTGAGGATCTCTTGCTGCAATAAGCTTTCTCGGGCTCATCACAAGAAGTGAATAGGCTCCCTTGATATAAGGCATGGCCCGTGCGACAGCCTCCTCTACAGAACCGCAATGAACACGTTCCTTTGCCACCAGATAGGCAATGACTTCTGAATCGATGGTCGTCTGAAAAATAGCGCCCTGCTGTTCCAGTTCTTCTCTTAAATCTACTGCATTTACCAGGTTACCGTTATGTGCTATAGCTAATTGTCCTTTAACATACTTTGTTACGAGTGGCTGTGCATTGGCCCGGACACTGCTGCCAGCCGTTGAATAACGAACATGACCGATAGCAATATCTCCATGAACCTTATCCAGATTCTCCGGTGTAAAAACCTCATTGACCAACCCCATATCCTTATAGTATCGGATATCTCTGTTCTCACTTACCGCAATACCACAGCTCTCCTGACCCCGATGCTGCAGTGCAAATAAACCGTAGTATACCCATGAAGCAATATCTTCACCCCTGACATTATAAGCCCCAAATACACCACATTCCTCGTGAAGTTCTTCTTTAATCTGATCATTCTCTCTCTGATTTATCATATTTTGTCCCTGTCTTTCAAGATGTCTTCTGTATTTATTAGTGTCATTTATAAGTGTTTATTACAGATTTTGCTATAGAACATAATACACGCCCTTATTTTATCGCAAACATATCGTGAAATCAATATGTTGTATACAAAAAATATTCATATGATTTAGTTATAAAGATAATGCCACATCCAAAATCATCATGATCAGAAATCCGGCCATGCTCCCAATTGTACCCTTCCTGGAAGCACCGCCATCGTTTGCCTCAGGTATAAGTTCTTCCACAACGACATAGATCATGGCCCCTGCGGCAAAAGAAAGGAGCCAGGGCATCGCCGGGCGGATCCATTCGGACACAAGCACAACCGCCATTCCTGCCGCCGGTTCTACAGCCGCAGAAAAGACACCGGCACCAAAGGATCGGAATGCACTCACACCCTCCTGACGAAGCGGTAAAGACACTGCCGCACCTTCAGGAAAATTCTGGACACCGATACCTAAAGCTAAAGAAAATGCTGCCGCGTATAACTCGGGGCTGTTCATATTCTGGGCAGCCAAAGCAAAGGCCAGACCAACCGCCATTCCTTCCGGAATATTATGAAGCGTCACTGCAAATACAAGAAGTCCGGATGGGTTTTTTGATCTCCGGTATCTGTCAAACAAACTGTCCACCGCCATCAAAAATAATCCCCCGGCTAAAAACCCTGCTGCCGCAGGTATCCATGGAAGTCCTCCGGCCAGTTTTGCCTGTTCGATTGCCGGAATGATCAGAGACCATACCGATGCTGCAATCATAATCCCGGAGGCAAAACCGAGAAATATTTTCTGAAATCCTTCATTGACCTTCTTTCGAAACAAAAACACGGTCGCCGCTCCCGACACGGTCATTAAAAAAGCAAATCCCGTCCCAAGAGCTGCCCAAATCAAAGACTGGGTCATCATCTCCCACCTTTTTCATATATGTCTGCTTATACACATATATATGATACGAATGTTCAAAGGTTCTAAAAAATGAATAAAGTGTGCTTCGCACACGATCGCGTTTAAAATTCAACCACATGCGAAGCACACTTTGCCGCGCCGAGCGATACCGCCAAGCGGTAAATACCTCTTAAGCGAGTGCGCATCCCTAGTGGAACGTTTTTATTGTATAGGAAAGTTTTTCGAACTTTCCTATACAATAAAAAAATTCCCCTTTTCAGATGACACAAAGCCATCCGTCGGGGGAATTCATGTTATTGATTATTTATTTCATTATTTTCACGGTAACCGCATGCGACATCTGCACATACCAGTTTCTGTCCTTTAATAAGAAGGGCATTGCCGCACTTCGGACAGATCTTTCCGGAAGGTCTCTGCCATGTCATAAAATCACATTCCGGATTATTCTCGCATCCGTAATACTTACGGCCCTTCTGAGTTTTGCGGATCACAATATCCTTGCCGCACTTCGGACACTGAACACCGATCTTTTCAAAATAAGTCTTTGTATTTTTACACTCAGGGAATCCCGGACAGGCCAGGAACTTTCCATGAGGACCATACTTAATGACCATATTTCTTCCGCACTGTTCACAGACGACATCAGAAACTTCATCTTCAATCTTGACCTCTTCCAGTTCCTTCTCCGCAATCTGCACAGCTTCCTCCAGATCCGGATAGAAATTTCGGATAACTGTCTTGTAATTCACACAGCCTTCCTCAACCTTGTCAAGGAGGAATTCCATATTAGCCGTAAAAGAAACATCAACAATACTTGGAAAAGCATCTTTCATAATCTGATTGACGACCTCACCCAA
>JAEDDO010000046.1 GCA_016298055.1 Frisingicoccus sp. | reverse complement strand
ACACTCAAAATCTTTTGTCAACAACTTTTTTATTTATTTTTAAGTTGTTGTTTTCATTTGCTGTGCTCTCTCGCGACAGCTTTGATATAATATCATGGTTTTTGACAGATGTCAACATATTTTTTTAATTTTTTTAATTACTTTTTCAACGACTTTTCCAATCAGATTCTTCATTTTTATTCCTTTTCCATTCAGAGATCCACTTTTCCTGTTCCATATCCTCCAGCTCTTCGCTCCCATATTTTGAAGCACAGCAGCAGGCATACATCAGGAGTCCAATAAATAAACATAAGATAATACTTATTGCAGCCATATCATTCTCCCATACAAAAACTTTTTTCTGAAAATAATACTTCGAACGAAGTCTGTGAATTATAAAAAATAAGATACCTTACGGCCTAAGATCCCGTTTTTTCCAACGAGTACAATTAAACGTTTCTTATGTTTATTATATCGACATTGGCCTGCTGCTGCAATTATCATCGAAAGATACCTTTCGATAAAAAATGGCATTTTACACCTGCTTTTGAAATTTTGTCCGGTTCTGAAAAATTACAGATAAACGGACCATATATTTTCCTGATAGCCCGCCATTTTAAACCGCCGGATAGCCTCAGCTGTCTCTATCAGATTTTTATCCGTAATGCGGTCCAGTATTTTCATTCGTTTTTCCCCAATCGCTTCCTGGGACCGGCTTTTTAAATACATTTCTTCCGACATATGCCAGTATTCAAAATCACCCGGATAATAGTTTTTCAGCTTTTGAGCAATCAAAAGTCCTTCCGGATCAAAGTCACCGGCATAATAAATCCTTGTATCTGATTTTGACAACAGATCCAACACAATAAGAGAACTCAGCCGGGGCTGACCGTTCATGCACATACATGATCTTTTTCCTCTCCATTTTTGGCAGAGCAGGGCATAAACAGAAGGATTTTCCACAATATACATGACATTATCCGCACATTCAGCTCTTTCCCAGGATGCAATAACATTCAGAGGAACCTGGACCATATCGCCCTCCTGACAAAATCCGTCCATTCCGGCATGCAAACTGCCATCCTTCTTCCGAACATTCATGCCTGAAACCATTGCATAATTTGAAATATCATCCCGTAAAATCCCCACTGAAAAATAAAGCTGCTGCTTTTGCATAGAAGGAAAAATTTCCGAACGCACAATTTCCATCCCGCGTTTTTTCACATCCCAAAGAGCCATCTTATATAAAATCTGCCCTTCCCTTGTCCCCTCATCAAAAGCATGGGGATTACCCGTTACGACCGCTGCAAATACAGCCAGATATTCGCATTTGTTCTGTCTGTAGGGCAAAGCATTCAATATTTTTGCCGCAAGATGCATGTTCTTTATTTTTTCTTCTATTGTGTTTCCGAGTTCCTTAAAAGTAATTTTTGAATCGGAAGAAAATTCACCGATCCATTTCTCCGCCGGTGTCTTCTCATAAAATTGTCTGATCTCATCGAGAGCCTGATGCCATCTCTCCGCCTCTTTCTGTTTTTGCTCTTTCTTTCCTGTCATTTCTTCCTGAAAATACAATTCCAGTAAATCTTTCGGTCCGATTTCGCCAAAACGACTGTTTTTTAACGCTTTTTCGAAACGGGATGCCGATATGGATGCAGATTTTTGCCCATGAAAATTTTTCTGAAAAAAGCCTTCCAGATCTTCAATGTCATCCAATGTCAGATTTCTAAGAGAAACCGTCCCCGAAAAACTTCCGTAGGATTCATATTTTTCCCGGAATCCGCGGAGAAGCCGGTCAAAAACCGGCCTCTCGCAAAAATATTCCATACAATCTCTATCCGGCGAATTCTGAAGCTCTCTGTTCCATTTTTTCTTCATTTTCCAACATCTCCTTCGCCTTTCCATTCCATAGATATGGCATGACTGTCACAAATTTGGCATTTTCAGGACGTAACAGCTGATAAATTGCCAATGCATCCAAAGTATCACAGTCTCCCCACAAAACCTGGGAATTAATAATAAAATCAAACTGAAATTCGGTCATGAGGCGGAACATATCCCTAATATTTTTATTATCTACTCCGGCAAATGCCTCATCAAGCGAAATCAATCGCGGTGCGTCTGCCCGGCCGCCCTGATACTTGGCCACAACGGCAGAAAACAGAGGAACATACATGGACATTGCTTTCTCACCACCGCTGAACGTTCCAAATACACTGTTTGTCAGCTCTTTGACACGTTCACCGCTCTTCTGTGAAAAAAGCTGAAATTCAAACCACTTTCGATAGTCCAGAGTATCCTTCATGACCTGATAAAACGAAATCATACCGCCGCTGTCTCTTGCATTTCTTCTGGCTTCCTCCACCTTTGACCGGAAATGCTGAGAAAGTCTTGCCGCCTCATCTTCCCGCATGACACGGTAATCCTTTTTAAGCAGTTCAACCAGTTCCCGCGTATCCAGCTGATCCTCCGTCTCAGCCGTTTTACTTCGCCATCTGAGACTCAGCTTTAATCCGCTGGAAGTATTCATTGCGCCCATCAGCGCATTCATTTTATCTACCCATGTGTTCGAACTGTTTATTTTTCCACGGATTTTACGGCTCACCGTATTGGCAAGTATATCCTCAAAAAGTTCTCTGTCGCCATCTTTAATCAGTTCCTCCAGATCCCGGATTTCGTCCTCCAGATGCCCAAGCAGCTTATGAAACGGAATCTTCACCCCCTGATACCGGGCGATAATATCCTGTCGCTTTGCACCCGGATCCCCCCGCTGGGCCATATCATCCAATTCACCGAATAATTCGGTCTGTATCAGCTGATAATCATTCAAAAAACCTCTGTTTTCAAAATAAACCTTATTCAGATCACTGATCACATTCTCTTTTTTAAGGGTCAGACAATCATTTTCCAGATAATCCCGCACCTTTGCCGCATCCCTGGAAATTTCTTCCGGTATGTCAACGTAAAGCAGACCTTTCTCCGCTTCATAACATCGGCATAAATAGTCATCCCTCCGGTCATATTCCCGGATACGTTCTCTGTTTTCCTCAAGCTGCTGCCTTAAATTATGAATTTGTGCATTTTTTTGTGTTTTTTCTTCGACACATTCCTGAAGTTTTTGTGGATATTCCCTCAGCCACTTCACACATCCGTCCAGCCGCTCTCTTATTTGTTCATAATCCGTAAGTTTGAGCTGTTCCTGTATGGAAATAAACTCTTCACGGTCGGATTTTAAAGATTTCTCCGTTCTTCCCGCATCATATCGAATCTGATCCATGTCCGCATCCAGATTTTCCATGCGTTCCTCCAATTCGCTCAAATGATAAACAATCTGAAGATATAATTCATGCCCCGATTTCAACTGATAAAAATGCTGACCGTAGGATCTGCACGCTTCATCTGCCTTTAAAAACACTTCATAACTGCAGTTCAGATAAAGCTTATCCGCAATCTGAATAGCTTTTCTTTTAAGCTGTTTTAAAGCCTCCGACATTTCCCGGAGCTGTTCTTCTATCTTAAGCCCCTCCGCCTTCATCCGCTCTGCTTCACGACGTCCGTCGGACATCATGCGAAAAGCTTCTCGAAGATCCACATCCGACGGAAACGCATCATACTCTTTTGTCAGCTGTCCGATACGCTCATCAAGCGCCTTCTTTTCTTCAGACAGTTTTTTCATACTGATCTCAATTTCTTCCAGCGCTGCTCTGCATGCCTCAATTTTTGCCAGACGATTCTGTTCCCTTGCCCGTGTTCCAAGAAATCCTGCCTCGTATTCTCCTGTCACCGTTCCGGTAATCACACCGTGACGATAAGTTCCATCCGCAGCAATTGACGTCATACCTTCGCCATCATAACCGATATTTCCGAGTATATTTGTAATTCTCTGATTAAAGAAAATGTCATTGACCGAATCATTCAGTTCGAGAACATCCAGAATACTCTTTTGGACACGATGATCCTGCATAAACAGATAATGATCATGACACCCCTCCGACATGGAAAGAACCTGATCTCTGTAACCTTCTTCAATAACAAGTGCATCAAGGATCCCCATATAAAACAAGGCTTCTTCCAGACGATCACAGGCTTTTTTATCCAGATCATGTCCAAATTCAATCACCTTATAAAATTCCAGATAAGGAATATTCATTTCCTTCAGACGCTTTCTGTTTTTTAAAACAGCTTCACTTCTCGGCGGTTCCGGCTCTTTATGATTTTCCCACTCTGAAAGCTCCCTCTTTTTCTCTTCATATTCATTCTGAAGCTCCTGATAAAGCATCCGGTTTTTCTGAAGTTCCGCATTGATCTTTCCTTTACTTTCAATCCAGATATCCGCAATAACCTGGCGTACCTTTCCGTAATCCGAATCTTCGCCGTAATTTTCCGCAAAGTGTGCCATCTCCTTCAAAGATTCTTTTGACAGCACCAATTCTCTGTTATTTCCATTCCATCCATACAGAGCTTCCTTCCACTCATTCTGAATCTGAACAAAAACATTCTCCAGCTCACTGACACGACGTTCTGCTCCATCCGTCTCCCTCTGATGTTTTTCACGCTTCAAAAGCAGTTCTTCCGCCTGCCGCTGGCGGCTGTCCGTCTCCCGCAAAACAGACAGCCCTTCTTTGATTCCCTCACCTGTGCGCTTAAACTGTTTTTCATGAGAATCAAAGGCATAAGGCTTATTCAGCTCATTTTTCAATTCCATGCTAAAAAACGCATGTTCCTCAAAGGCCATATCATCCGCCTCGTCCTGCATCTCTTCCAACAATTCTGTAAGCTCTTTTTCCTTCTGATATTCCTTATCCAACTCTGCCTTTTGTTTTTCTTTGACCTCAATATACATATCCTGCTTTGCCTTAAGCTGATCTTCCTTCGTCTTAAGCACAGCTTCCTTCTCAGCGATCCGCTCACCCAGCTCGATTTCTCTGGCTTTCAGTCCAACCGCATCACTCTTGCTCAGAGAATCTTTTTCCTTCTCCATCGCATCTTTTTTTGCATCCAGATCGGACTTTATTTTTTCCAGCTCCTCCACCCGGTTCTCACATGTACAAATAAGTTCCTGTCTTTCTTTTTCCTCCTTCTCCAGTGCTGTCAGTCTTTTCCTGTTTTCCGTATAATGATCCGCCTTCTCAAAAAGAACAAGCCGGTTATATTTATCAAGAACCCGGAAAATCTTTTCCGCCGCCTGTTTTCCTTCCTGACGGGCTTTCAGATTCATATTCATTGTATCCATATTTTCAATGGCTTCCGACATTGGTCGAAGATCCTCATCAGATAATGGCTGAAGTGAATCACTTAAAATATCATTGATAACCGACGGTTTAAAGTCCTTTGAAAGCTTCGGTGTACGAAGCTGAATCAAAAGGTCAATCATTTCTTTATATTCTTCCACCGTCTCAAATCCGAAAATCTGCCGGTTCACATAATCCATATACTCTGCCTGACGGTCAAATACCTGCCCTCCGCCCTGGATACGATTTTCAAGTTCCTTTCTTGAAAGGGTCACTTTCTCGTCCGTCTCTTTATAAAGAAAAAAGTCCTTTCCGATCCGTCGTCCGTCTGACAGACCAAAATACCATTTATCGAGAGGTTTTCCCCGTCTTGCACGGATTCCCATACCGATGGTCAAATAGGTATCACTTTCACTGCGCTTAAATTCCAGATAAAGATATCCGGTGCGTTCATCCCTTCCGTCATCCTCCTCCAGAAGGTAACTGCTCATTTTTCTGTCTCTTGAACCAAAAGGATCCAGACGTTCCGGACTCATATTACCATCAAGAAGAAGCGGTACCACACTCTGCATTGTGACAGATTTTCCCGAACCGTTCGAACCTCTGAGCAGCATTCGTCCTTTTACAAAAGGAAATTCCTGTTCATCGTAATACCAGAAATTGATCAATCCGATTTTATTTGCCTGCCATCTACTGTTCATTCTTATTTCCTCCTGTGTAATCCTCCGGATAACATCCGGCCATTTTGCCGGCTGACGGATATATCTCTACCTGATGTTGGTTTTCATCACACTGTATAAAAGTCCATCGTTCAAGGCTCTCCGTCAATTCACGGACAAATTCTCCCTCCGGCATCTCTCTGTAATTTTTAGTGAATCCGGAACCTTTCTCCGCCTTCACTTCTTTAAGCATGTTCTCAAATTCAATCTTTTCCACAATAATCCTGTCATCACTTCCGGTTTTCCACAAACCGCCGGTCACTTTTTCACGAATCTTCCCGCAGCATAATAAAATAATATCGGACAGTGCATTATTTCCCGGAAAGGCAGAACCCATACGACAGTCATCGCCCATCATAAAAAATGCACTGCCTTTATGAATATGGACCTGACAGTCGAAATTTTGTTCCAGATCTTCAGCCAATCTTCGTCCGTAATATTTCAGATACTCAAAATCCTCCTCCGGTCCTGCGTTCTTGTACATTCCCACAGAAAATAACAGCCGCTTATATACTCGATGACGTCTGGCAATTCCCCGATCTTCATCCACATCAAACCAGTCGCTCTCCCTGAAGTCTTCCGGACTTGTGTAATCCATAATGTCCCTTGAAAAATTCCGCATAAAATACCGGGAAGCTCCCGTATTTTCATAGAGCACTTCTCCCGATTTTTCATCCATAAACAGATCGTCACTTCCGTCCGTAACTTTAATAAGTCCCTGAGATGCCGCATAACGAAGCACCTTCACCATACGCCGGCGATTGGTATAAATAGTCCAGTCCACCGGTGTCCCCGGCATATTCGCCTCAATATATTCGGTCAGCTGGGAAAGAATAAACTGTTCCTCCCCGTCTTTATCCTCCAGAAACATGAGAAGCATGCACAAAAAAACGTACTCTTCCCGTGACGTAAAATCCTCAATGCCCATAAAGGCTTGAGGAATAGCCGGTATTTTTTCCATCTTTACCAAAAGAGAATTTTCAATAATCTGGCATCCCATCTTCTCTGTCGCAAAACGCCGGATCTCCCCGATTGAATCACGGACTTTATAATAAAGTTCTTTATCTTCTGATTTTAATATCCATCGCCTGTCCAGCAAAATCTCCAGTTCCTTCATATTCTTATCCTTCCTGAAATACAATAGCTAACTTCGGCATCGTAAAATTTCCATCCTCACAGTGAACCACACACTGTTCCTTCGCTCCCGACATATCCAGCACATATTGTCTGCCATCATCTGTACGTGCCGAATAATCACCATCTTCCAGCGCATCTGACAGCCACTTAAGCAAAATCTCCCGTACCCTGGAATCAATGACCGGAAGGCAGGCAAAATCAATTCTCCCATCCTTTTCAAGAGCCTCGATCTTCTTTTTATCCTGCCTGATCTGTTCAATCATCTGTTTGCGTGTCGCTTCTTTTTCTGTTGAATTTTCTCTGATTGCACTTCGTCTCGACCGCTCATGATAACTTCGTATTCTAGGTTTTAATACAAACTCCAAAGCAGATTCCTCATACACACTTTTATTCATACTCTCCGTCTCTCTCGGCCTGTCACCTTTTAAATGAATCGGCCTTTCAAGTCCGAATACCATCGCTGACATTTTATGTGCTTCCGAAATATCATCGCATTTCATAAACATTTCGGCTACTTTACGGTATTCCTCCCGCCTGTTGGCACCGAGGGCATTTTTCTCACTCAGTTGGGCCGCATAGCGGGTAATACGCCGTATGATCTCATTTGTCGCATCAAATAATTTTCCCGCCTCATTTTCTTTACCGTTTTCTGAGACAAACCAACTGTAAATGCTCTGATAACGGCCCCTTGTCTTTTCCTCGATCATCTCATAGGACACTTCTGTTTCCACTCTCGGAATAGCTAATTCATAGGCAATGACCTTTTCAAATATCCTATTCAGAAGATCTTGGTCAATTGCCCGGAGATTTTCTTCGATCACTCCCACATTTCTCTGAAGACCCTTAATAAAATTTCTCAAATACTCAATCAGTTTATCCTTAAACACAAGAAATTCCTTCGTCCGCATCATCTCTTCCGCTTTTACACTGTTCAGATCCCGGATATAGTCCTGATAATTTTGATTCAGACGGATAAAATCCGTATTCAGATCTTTCCACCATGTATATACAACATCTCTGTCCTTTTCGCCCATTTCCGGAAACTGTTCGATACTATGCCGGATCCGCTCCAAAAGAGAGGGTTCCAGAGAAGCTCCCTCGATCAGCAGATTTTCCAGGCGAAGAACAAGACGTTCAATCTCCACGCTATATTCAGACATCTGATAACGAAACTTTTTATTCTTAAATTCTTCAATCGAAGATACCTTTCTCGTATCCTGAATCGCCACAAGGTTCTTCCATTCCGTCAGAGCCGCCAGATCCTGCTGGCACTGATCCATCCTGTATTCGGAAAAATAGGGATCCTGTATCATCTCTGCATAGACTTCTTCCTGATACATCCAATATTTTAACTTCTCATAATTTTCAAAAAAAATGCGCATAATGCTCCGATACCGGTCAACATTATCCGCATTTAAATATTTCGCTTCCGTCAGTGGTCGAATTAATTTTTCGGTTACATGCATGACTTTATACCCTCCACATATGTGGTTTCAGTATAACCTTGACAGTCGCAAAATGCAATATTTTGCTATTTATTTTTTCCGCAGCAGTGTTTATACTTCTTTCCGCTTCCGCACGGGCAGGCATCATTTGGATAGATTTTCCGTCCACCCGGAAATTGAATAATCTTCTTATCTTTTTGCCTTGTTTCCTCAGCGGTATGGCCTTTATAATCCCATTTTCTTATATAATTGGACAATCTTAAAATCTGTTTCTCAGCCTCCAGTATCTGTTTCTGCGAAGAAATTTTACAACCCCAGCGAGCTAATGCCTCAATCAACTCCTCAACATCCGCATTCATTCGGATGCCATCCTGAATCTGCATGAAAATCATCATATCCTCAGGTGATTTTTTATGGAATTTTTTATGAAGATATTCCATGAAAAACTGTGTCTTCTCATCCGGTGCCTGACTCTCGGTTTGTCCGTATTTGATAAACTCCTCCTTATCTTCCGGGATGTAGTAGGAAAAAGGTTCCTGAATTTTCATAATAAAACGAAAGAGATCTTCTTCCAAAAGGTCTTCATCCATAAGGAGACCTTCACGCAAAGCATAAGGCGCACCCCTGTCGATCAGTTCTTTTATACGCTGTCCTGCCTCTTTTATATCCATATCGGTATTTTCATAGGAATTATAAATTTCCACAAATTTTTCCACCGGAATCACACCATATAAAAAGACGGCTGAATCACAATAGACCAGAAATCTATGTCCGATGGCACATTCCTTTTTAAACTCGGGCGTACAGATCTTTTCATATTTTTCCTGTACATCAACAGGAACACGATAAAATCCCATTTCCGAATTGTACCCCCCATAGGTTCCAAGCAGAAAATACCGGCTGATGATATCCTCATTCATACAGATACCATTTTCTTTTATCGCTTCTTCAAACAAGTTTAATTCTTCCTCGGATGCCTTCAGAAGTGTTTCCTTCATAAATACGGTTTCAAGCAAATGATTTTTTAACCACTGGGCAAGCTCATTCTTTTTAAACTTATTGTATCCGGTAAATCCATGCATTCTGGCGATATATTTCAAGTCTTCCTTTTTATAGCACATAAATACATCTTCCAGACTCGAAAGAGGCGGCAATGTTTCCCGAAGACCATCTTCATGAATCTTCATAGCTTCCATCAAGCCTTCGATCTCTTTTCGGCTTTCCTCATCCTCACCTGTAAGACCTGATAATAACTTTCCAAACATTTCCATAGCTTCTCTATATTCATCATCATCGGCCATCCAGTCATCGTCCGCTTCCGGATAAGTCTCAACCAGATTCCATGTCTGAAACTTCTCATTTACAGCCTCCATATCAAAAGGCTCTGCCTCATCAATATACTCATAAAAGCCCCATATGCCGCCGCAATCCTCAATCATATTCGGACCTTTATATTTTGTCACCTGAGGATATCGCTCTTCATATGGCACAATCTTCTCTACCTTGACCGTATGCACCCAGTCATCACCAAAATCATAAACATAGCTGAAACTTCTTCCTTCTTCCATCCATGGATCAATGCATGCATCTGCGGTATCCTCATCACTCCCAAAAGGTGTTCCGATAAATTCCGCTTCCCTGTTTCCAAATTCAAAAGCAAACATATGATCATGTGTCCAGCCGAAAGCAGCTTCTATAATATTATCCAAATCAGCAAAGGTAATGTGCTCCGGAACAATGATCCTTCTCCAAATCGGAGGACGACTGTTTTTTATTGTTATCTTCAGTTGATATCCCATAGTAAAACTCCTTTAATCCTTTACAATAATTATCGAAAAGTAGCTTGTACTGTCATCAAGTTCATTCAAATCTTTATAAATCTTTTCATTTTCCATTCCGCAGCACTCTACCATGACTGCCTTATCTATCATTCCTTCCTCCCGCAAAATATCACGCACTTCAAGAATCGCCCGATTTGCCTTCATAAGCACCTTTGTTCCCTGTGTATGAAGCCCCTCTCTCACATTCTCATAGGAAGAAGGAAGAATCGTCAGCGTCTCATCCCTTTCACACAAAGACATATTCAGCCTTGCTGCCGCTGCACAAAAAGATGTGATTCCCGGAATGATCTCCGTCTCATATCCCCGTTTCATCATAAGCTCGTTGACCTGCATATAAGACGAGTAAACCGTAGGATCTCCCAGCGTAATAAATGCCGCATTCTTCCCCTGATCAAGGTATCCTGACACTTTATCGCAAATGGCTTCATAATTTTCTTTCAACACCTTCAGATTCTTCGTCATCGGCATTCTGCATTCCACGATCTCTTTTCCATCAATATATTCCTCGACAATACCGAAAGCCGTCTTCTCACCGCTCCTCATCACAGGAACCATAATGACCTCCGACTCCCGAAGCACTCTCAAGGCCTTTAATGTGATCAATTCCCTGTCTCCCGGTCCGACACCGACTCCATATAATTTACCCTTTTTCATCACCGTCTGTCCTTCTTCATTTATGTTATCCTAATCTTATCATGAATCCCCTAGAGTGTCCAGAGGACGGGTTCGGGTGTCTGGGGGGACGGGTTCGTAGCCACCAGACACCCCCAGAGTTTTATGCATGCGGTATATTCGTATATTCTGAAATTTCCCGATTTATAGTTACAAGATCATCTACTGATAAATCATGGAGATTCGAATGTCCCGTAATCCGCGCAAAGGTTTTGAGTTCCTCAAGGGAAACGTTCAAATAATTGGCAACTCTCTGTGCCGCAACATCACCTTTCAGCCTTGCACGCAAAGATGGATCCTGAGTTGCAATACCAGCAGGACACATTCCCGTTCCACAGATCCGGTACTGCTGACAGGCTGCCGCCATCAAAGCTGCTGAAGCCACAGCAATAGCATCTGCTCCCATAGCAATCGCTTTTGCAAAATCTGATGATACCCGAAGCCCTCCTGTGATAATCAAATCGATATCTGATCCCACAGAATCCAGATATTTTCTTGCCCGATATAAAGCATATATTGTAGGAACGCTGGTTGACTCTCTTAGGAAGAAAGGACTGGAACCGGTTGCTCCTCCACGGCCATCAATAGTAATGAAATCAGGCTCGGCAAAAACGCAGTATTCCAGATCTTTTTCTATCCTTCCCGCTGCAATCTTAATGCCGACAGGACGGCCCTCAGATGCCTCACGAAGCATAAAAACAAGTTCCTTCAAATCTTCTTTTGTCTGAATATCCGGGAATTTAGACGGACTCTGAATATCCTTTCCGATCTCTTTTCCTCTTATGGCTGCAATCTCCCGTGTCACCTTATCACCAGGCAAATGCCCTCCCATTCCCGGTTTTGTTCCCTGACCGATTTTAATTTCAATTGCATCCGAAGTTCTGAGATTTTCCGGCGTAACACTATAACGATTTGGCACATACTCAAATATGTATTTATGTGCTGCAGCCTTTTCCTCAGGAAGAATACCACCTTCGCCGCTGCACATAGCTGTCCCGGCCAGTGCACTGCCCTTCGCCAGAGCTATTTTTGTCTCTTTCGAAAGCGCACCAAAAGACATGTGTGAAATAAAAACAGGATTATCAATCACTAATGGTTTTTTTGCATGTTTTCCAATCACAGTTTTTGTATCCACAGCTTCTCCGTCATTCAATGGAGGTGGATTCAACTGTGCACCGAGAATGAGGATGTCATCCCATCCCGGCATTTTCATCTGAGTTCCCATAGAACTGTGAAGTGATTTTCCACTGACAGCCATCTCATGAATCTCTTTCATATAACGGCAGGAATCATCCTGTCTTGCAAATAAGCTGTCATATTCCAGACTCATCACCTTCTGATCATTCTCAACTTTCTGCTTCTGATCAGCCACCGAATACACCTCAAATTTACCCGTCTGATGGCAAATTGGACATACATATCCTTCCGGAAGTTTCTCTCCATCAAAAATATAACCGCACACCGAACATTTAAAACTCATCATATCACTCTCCTTTTTTGGGACAGGTTCCATCCGGATGGTGGCTGTGAACCTGTCCCCCAGACACCTGTCCCTTACCTATCCCAATTATACCATATGGATTTCACGAAAGCACGAAATATTTCTCTGCTTGATTGATCAGATAAATAGGAAAATTCAGGGTGCCATTGGACGGCCCACAAAAATTTCTGGTCCGGTTTATATACAGCTTCGATCAAACCATCTGTTGACTTTGCCATAACACAAAGGTCCGGTGCCAACTCTTTGATTGCCTGATGATGGTAACTGTTCACGGACAGTTCTTCCTTCTTTAGCAATTCAAATAAGGGCCCATTTTTTACAATATGTACATTATGAACCGGAACATCGTAGGGCGGCTTTTGATGATGCTCTACGGCAGAAGGATGTTGTGTCGGAAGATCCTGATACAAAGTACCGCCTAATGCCGCATTTATGAACTGAATTCCTCTGCATATTCCAAGAATTGATTTATCCCGTTCCATTGCCTTATTTAATACAATTCTTTCCATCTCATCACGCTTCTTACAGGTCACTACCGTATGATTCAAAGGTTCTTCGCCATATATCTCCGGTGACACGTCATGCCCTCCGGTAAACAAAACACCATCCACCATATCCAACAATTGCTCAATTTCCCTCTCATCCGTTGTCAGCGGCAACATGATCGGGAGGCCGCCTGCCTGACGAAGACCATCCATATATCCCGGCAGCATCCATATACTTTCCTTTTCATCATCCCATAACGGTATCACACCTACTATTGGCAACATATTTTATCATCTCCTTATACACAAAAAGCAGACAAAGGATCATTCGACACCTTTGTCTGCTACTAAATACTATATAATATTCATACCTGATTAATCAAGAGAAACTATAACAAATCATATACATATTCAACGTCCTTGCCGTACGAATATGCCATTATTTCAATTGAAATTTCATATGTGCCCTTGCAATTCTTTCCATTAATTCAACTAAAGGAGTATAATCCGCCATTTCTGGTGAACTATTTATATCAAAGCAACGTCCGCCACTTCGATACCAGTTTTCATCTGCAGAGGATATCGCCGGTTTTCCTATAAAAACCGGAATTATTGTTTCGCCGCCATTACAACAATTCAAAATATAATCCAAATCTTTCTGATTGCATTCTGTACTATTCTTTGAAATAAGCATGACAATCACACCATATATTATGCTGTATGTATAATTATCATTATCTTTTTCTTTTATATTCTCATCTGTCCATACCATAAAATCTTTCTTTCTGAGTGCTTCAATAATCCTGTCTGCATATGCCTTATCCACAGGGTCATATGACACATAGATTGACAAGTCACTGGAAATCTGTAGAATTTGTTTCTTCAATTCTTCCATCGGTTTTGATAAATCCAATGTCCATATCTTATCCTTACCAGACTCCATAATATAGGCACGCTCATAATCCACATACTTCGACTTTCTTGAATTATCACTGTCACAGAATACAAACCAATCCCGGGCATCAATTTCTCTTTTCAATAGTTGAAAAATTTCATTACGGCCTTCATACGTATTACTGTCCAGACACTTCAAATGAAAAGCAAGTGGATTGTGACCATATTTTTCAAATTCATTTCTTATCTGACGAACATATGCGATATCTTTACTCGAATGCGACAGAAAAATCCAACTTCCCCTCATAATTTCTACATTGCTCCCAAAATTATTTATCCTTA
>JAEDDO010000212.1 GCA_016298055.1 Frisingicoccus sp. | reverse complement strand
TCTTTTCCGCTTTTTTTCTACTCATGGTCAGTCACCTCCGGGATAACGAAACCTGAAGTCTTGTCCCTGTCTCTGATGATCCGGAAAGCTTCGCTGACCTGATGGTAATAATAAAAAGTATCATCCGTACTCTGATGTCCCAGATACCGGCTCAGAAATGGAAGCATTTCCTTAAGTGCGACACCTTCTTCCATCCAGAGATTCATCCTTTTTACTACAAAGCTATGTCTGAGGCAGTGAACAGTAGGAGTTTTGTCACAGCCTTCTGCATATGGTGTTGCATTCCATGCCCTGCGAAATGCTGCGTTTATAGTGACAGAACACAGGCAGTTGCCCGGTTCTCTTGCAGGGAAAACCCATTCTGATACGCATCCATGATGATCATTCAGTATTGTCTTATATTCCTTCATTAACACAGCAAGATCATCAGACATATATATCAGCCTGTCTTTATGACCTTTTGACTGCATGATTTTTAATGTTCCCGCTTCAAGATCTGCATCACTCCACTTCAGTTTTCTCGCTTCTGAAATACGCAGGCCACAACAATAGATCAATCTGAAGATCACTTTATACTCTGTAGACAGACGCAAAAACGAGGGCACTTTTATCTCTGGAGAATAACTGTCGATTTCATGAAAGAATGCTGATATTTCATCATCTGACAAGACATGCACCAGTCTTTTTTCACATTTATAAAAATTCGACGGAATATATGCTTCCTCACCGAGGGAGATCATGAATAACGCAAACTGACGGATTATAGAAGTACGTGCTGAACAGGTAGATAATGCTTCTCCTTCACGCAATGTCCCCCATTTTTTGACCAGTTCCCTGCTGAGATATGGCTGTATAACGGATTCTTTTACACAAAAATCGTCAAAATGTTTCAGTTTCCATTCTTCAGTTTCATAAGTGAATCCAACAGACCGCTTTTCCTGTAGAAACTGTTTAATATACGGAGCAAAACAGCTTTGATATTCATATCCGATGATCTTCATTACAGACCTCCTTCCAACATCAGTCCGGTACCTGACAATGATAATCCGCATTTTCTGCTTCTTTCATCATCCAGAAGAAGGTATTTCATTACGCTTGTCGGATCACGATGACCAAGTGCATCCATTACATCATCGATGCCGGCATGATTTTTCAGCAGATTTGTAGCAAAAGTCCTGCGTGTCACATGAAAACCGCCGCCCTTTACATCATTTCTTTCGGGCAGGATACGGTAAAGTGCTCTGGTACATACTTTACCAGTCAATCTTCCATACGGGGCTTTGGATCTTACAAAAATAAAATCGCTTTCTGCATCAGGTCTGCCGTATTTCAGGTATGAATATATAGCATTTCCCACTTCAACAGGCATTGGAAGAGTAATCTGTGTTTTAGTTTTTTTCATGATGATTGAGATCTGGCATTTCTTCCAGTCGATATCCTGAAAACGGAGTGCCAGGATATCATAGGCCCTCAGTCCTGTTTTTAGGCCAAGCAAAACAATGGCAATGTCGCGAAGTTCTACAGGGGCATTATGGGTCAGCCGGTACTCCTGGATCCTCTGAATCTGTTCATCGGACAAAACATCGATGATCTTATCTACGGGTGCACTTCCTGATATAAGGCATTGATCCAGACCATGTCTTTCTGTATATCGATGTTCATCAAGATAGCGTAGGAAGGCTCTTACGATTACAAAGCGGGTGGCACGGCCTTTAAATGTGGAATGTTCATCCTGGATTGAGAATTCTTTGATTATCTCTGGAGAAATCTGTTTGAAACTGTCATACCCATGATCGATCAAAAACAGACAAAAGCTTGCACAGGAACATCGATAAGATTTAAGTGTACCGCTTTCGCGATATTCACGTTTTTTCTGTTCTAAAAGACCTGCGACGGCTTCCTTACACCATTCAGGGAGTTCATCATATATGGTAGGAATGTATTTATATTTCCCGCCCGGGTGGATATCGCCGCTAAGAAGATATTCATTACAAAAACTCAGAACTCTTCTCCAGTGAAGCCAGGAAGTTCCCAGTGTATTTTTTACCTCAGAGAACCATATCCAAACGATATCCGGATGATAACCAAGATCATGTATATCCAGAAACAGATAAAAAGCTGTTAATGCATGTTTTGCCAGTTTCAAAGTAGTACCGATATATCCATGGGCTTGCAGGCATTCGATAAAAGGCTCAATCTTTCCTTTAAAGTCTGCGGCTGACATAATTACATCTATCGTTTTCTGTAAAGCTGCTTTATTCTCTGAACAAAACGTATCGATCAACCCGATATGAGGATAAATCTGACTGTTAAAGAGAAGACTGTATGGCTTTGTGCATTTCCCGATCTTTTCATAGAACTGTATCATCCGAGCCGTGTAATTAAGGATCACGTTTCTGGTTTCATCTGATTGATACATTTTTGTGTTTACAAGTATCAGTACCGCTTCGTATGAGATATCTGATATATTGACAACTCCAATTTCATCAAAAATGAGTAACCCTTCGGAACAATAGGTACGTGTTAATTCTAATGTGCGTTTTGTATAACGTTTACAACAGTCTTCAAGATAGAAATCAAGATCATCTTTCCATGAAACTGGAAGTTTATCGTATATTGATTGATTTAGATATAACCTGCGGTTAGATACTGTTCCTGAAGAATCCATTTCCTCTAACTGGTATACATATCGGATCCATATGACACATCGCTGTGAAGGAAGGCTTTTCTTAATCTCAGCAAACCATTCATCACGCGCTTTGACCGTATACTCGGTGCTATTTTGGTCGAGATACGATCCAAGAGATTCATAACAGTCCCTATGCGACTTTCTACTGCTTGAACACACCTTCTTTTCTTTAAGTAGTGACATTACCTTTTCGACGGTATCAGCATAATTCATGAAATCACATCCTTTCGATTTTAATGCGATTCCATTATCACATAAAATATGTTATCCTCATCTT
>JAEDDO010000045.1 GCA_016298055.1 Frisingicoccus sp. | reverse complement strand
ATGCCGTTGAAAGCTGGAAACTGACAGATGCGATCCATGTGGTTGAATAACAGGGGACAGGTTCCGCGACTCATTTTGAGTCGCGGAACCTGTCCTTTCTTGAAAAACTACTATTACAATGATATAATATAACCATATCGTTACAATGATAGTTAGGAGGCGCATCATGAGTAAAATCATATTGTTTCACGGTTCGGATCATGTCATAGAAAATCCAGATTTTCATCTTGGTAAAACAAACAATGATTATGGTCGAGGATTTTATTGTACCAGAGAATTGGCCATGGCTATGGAATGGGCGTGTAAACAAAATACAGATGGATTTGTAAATAAATATTCTCTTGAACAGGATTATTTAAATATTTTGAATTTATTAGATGGTGGTTATAATATTTTGCATTGGATGGCATTATTATTAAAAAACAGAACATTCCGCCTTTCGAATGAAATTGCTGTTGATGCCAGAAATTATATTATTGATAATTTCTCCATTGATTTAAAAGATTTTGATATTGTTATCGGTTATAGAGCGGATGACTCATATTTCTCTTTTGCAGAGTCTTTTGTACAGAACGGATTGTCGCTTCGCGGCTTGAATCAGGCACTTCGACTTGGTAAATTAGGTGAACAGACAGTATTAATCTCAGAAAGGGCATTTGAAAATCTGAAATTTGAAGGAGCAGAACTTGCCGACACAACAATATACTATCCGAAATTCATCAAAAGAGATTCCGGTGCCCGGGAAACCTATCGCAATAAAATTCGTAAAAGTCAATCTTATAAAGATGATATATTCGTTTTGGATATTCTCAGAGAGGAGATGAAAAATGATGATCCACGCATACAGCGAATTTTATATAAATGATGCAAAACAAAATTTAGCGGAACTCTTTGATTATGCAATCAATGTTTGCAAATTTGAACCAAATTTATTCTCAAAACTTTTTCTTCAATCAGGATATGCAGATATGTTTGAACGTGGGAATCCTGCTATTGTTGCCGGGATGTCGGGAATAGAATTAGCGAAAAAGGTCATTGGCTATGCTTATCCGAATTGGAAATTTTTAGACAAAATTTTTACTGAAGACCGTTCAAATGTATATTGGGCCGGCTGGGCTTTGGCTGAATATCAATGGGTGACATGCAAACGATTTAAAAATATTTTTTCCAGAATTACGCTTGTTGAAATTATAGCAATGTACAGTGTATATCATGAAATGGATATCGAACATTTCGTTGAAGACATGAATAAAAAATATGATTCCATAAATCAGGAAACACAATTGAAAAGGATTCGCGAGAATCGAGGAATATCACAAACGGAACTTTCAAAACTTTCCGGTGTGAATCTTCGTTCAATACAGATGTACGAACAAAAGGTAAATGATATTGATAAAGCACAGGCTGCAACGGTTTACAAACTTTCAAGAGTTCTTGGATGTACAATTGAGGATATATTGGAAAATCCAGAGTCGTATTAACATAATGGTAGAGAATATTGACAATAGCGTTGGGAGATGGGAATTAACAAATTCAATACACATAGTTGGATAACAAATGAAAAAATTTTTGCTAGCAGGGAAACCTGCTGTCTTTTTTTATAAGTATATAAATTTGAATATTAAGTCATTAACCAATGATCTTTCAAATATAGTGGCTCAGTTGTCTGGGTTAGAAGAAATTACTTATCGAACTATGATGGGAGAATATATTATTTATTATCGTGGCAAGATCGTAGGCGGCATCTATGATAATAGATTGCTTGTTAAGCCAGTAAAATCAGCAATTAGTTGTATACCGACAGCTCCGTATGAATTACCCTATAAAGGAGCAAAAAAGATGTTGCTGGTAGATGAAGTCGATGATAAGGAATTATTAGCAAGATTGTACATCATCAGGGACAGGTTCCTTGACTCTAATATTTGGAGTCAAGGAACCTGTCCCTGATGCTTAGTCACATAAATTTTCCCATTCTTCCATAAGTTCAAGTAGTTCTGTATCAAGATCTTCATGTTCTGCGTTGATCTCCATCAGGCGTTTCACATCTGTGGCAACGGATGGATCGGCCATAAGTTCGTCCAGCTCTGCAAGTCGGGTTTCAATTTCGTCAATGCGTTTTTCAACTTTTTTTATCTGATTCTGACGTTTCCTTTCTTTCGCCTGTTCTTCTTTCTGGCGAAGATAATCATCTTTTCCTACAGTTTTTTGAGGTGTCTCTGGAATCTGCTGTACACGTTCACTTGAAACCACCGGTTCAAATCCACCGGAGGAGTTGATGGAAGGAGAGTCTTTTTTCTCAATATAATCATCATAATTTCCCGGATAACTGTTAAGGCCGCCCTCTGTCAGGTTAAGAATCCGGGTGGCCGTCTGATTGATAAAATAACGGTCATGGGATACGTAAAGGACTGTTCCGGTATAATTTTGAAGTGCTTCTTCTAGAATCTCTCTGGACTGAATATCCAGGTGGTTTGTCGGCTCATCGAGGATGAGGAAATTGGCGTGGGAGAGCATGAGTTTTGCGAGAGAAACTCTGCCCCGCTCACCGCCGCTCAGCTCTTTAATGAGTTTAAAGACATCATCGCCGGTAAAAAGGAATGCTGCCAGAACATTACGGATGCGCGTGTTGTTCAGATTCGGATAGGCATCGGATATCTCATCAAAGATCGATTTATCATCATGGAGAACCTGATGTTCCTGATCATAGTAACCGATGTGAACTTTCGCACCGAGACGAAGATCACAGCGATCCGCCGGAACGAGCTGATTAATGATTTTGAGGATCGTTGTCTTTCCCGTACCGTTATCGCCGATAAGGGCCACACGCTCACCCCGTTTAATATCCATGGATACATTCTGGAACAGATACTCACCGTCATAACTTTTTGTCAGATTTTCAATGAATAAAACATCATTACCGCTGAGCGTATCCGGTTCAAGCATAATGCGCATTCCGTCACTCTCTTCAAGCGGTTTATCTACCCGTTCCATCTTATCCAGCATTTTTTCACGGCTTTCTGCCCGCTTAATGGATTTTTCCCGGTTAAAAGAACGAAGTTTTGTAATAACAGCTTCCTGATGAGCGATTTCCTGCTGCTGGTTCAGCCAGGCTTTTCGCTGCATGTCACGAAGCTGAGCCTTTTTTGCGGCATAGTCTGTATAATTTCCCTTAAATACAAGGCCCTGATGGTGGTCAATTTCGATAATTTTCGTTACAACTTTATCAAGAAAATACCGGTCATGAGCGACAATAATGACGGCTCCCTTATAATTCATCAAAAACGTTTCAAGCCAGGCGGTGGAATTCATGTCCAGATGGTTGGTCGGCTCATCGAGAAGAAGAATATCCGGTTTTGCGAGGAGAAGGCGTCCCAGGGCAACTCGGGTCTTTTGACCGCCGGAGAGGAGATGGACTTCTTTATTAAAATCTTCCTCGGCAAAGCCAAGACCTTTAAGAACACCGACGACCTCGCTTCGGTAAGCATAGCCGTTCTGATCTTCAAAGGACTGGCGCATCCGGGCATAACTTTTCAAAAGCTGGTCTAATTCTTCGCCTTTTGCATCTTTCATTGCATGTTCTGTTTCAGCCATCCGTTCTTCCAGCAAAATAACCTCTTTTTTTACGTCAAGAAGTTCTTCATAAATCGTTCGTTTTGAATCTCTGGAGTGGTGCTGGGCAAGATAACCGATCGTTTTCCCTTTGGCAAGGATGACCTCACCCGAATCCGGTGCCAGTTCATTCATAATAATTTTAAGCAGTGTGGATTTACCGGCACCATTTATTCCGATAATCGCTGCTTTTTCATATTCTTCAATATGAAAAGATATATCATCCAGTATCACATCTGTTCCAAATGCTTTGGAAATGTGATGACATGCAAGTATCATAAAAAATTCTCCTTTGTTACATAATTACATAAAATACCATAGTATATTTTAGCATACTAAAAAAAATGTGTAAACAACATAAAAAAAAGAAAGAGAGTTTGACAATTTTACAACAATCAGCTATAATAAAGAAGAAAATGAAAATGATTCTTATTTAATGAAAATATTTTCAAATTTGAGATATAGGTAAAGGTGACAATATGAAACAAAGGGAAATTTCTGCAGCGGTTATTCGTCGCTTGCCACGATATTACAGATATTTGGGAGAATTGCTTCAGAATGATGTTGTTCGTATCTCATCGAAGGAACTGAGCAACCGCATGAAGGTAACGGCATCTCAGATTCGACAGGATTTAAATAACTTTGGTGGTTTCGGACAACAGGGCTACGGTTATAATGTTGAATATCTGCACAGTGAGATTGGCAAGATTCTTGGTCTGGATGTCCAGCACAACATGATCATTATCGGTGCGGGTAATCTCGGCCAGGCTTTAGCTAATTATAATTTTGAAAAAGTCGGATACCATCTGATTGGTATATTTGATACAAATCCACGGTTAAAGGGTGTTTCTGTGCGCGGTATTGAAATTAAGATGATGGATGCGCTGGATGATTTTGTAAAAAATCATCAGGTGGATGTGGTAACGCTGACTGTACCGAAACGTCAGGCCGTCGAGATTGCACATCATCTCGAGAAGATCGGTATTAAAGCTATCTGGAATTTTGCACCGACAGATCTGAATCTTTCAGAGAGCGTATGTGTGAAGAATGTTCATTTGAATGAGAGTCTGATGACCCTTTCCTATGAATACAGAGCGATGCATGCCCATGACGATGAACAGAATTGAGTTTTTACAATGATTATAGGAATCGGAACGGATATAATTGAAATAGAACGTATCAAAAAAGCCTGCTCGAGGGAGGCTTTTTTGTTGCGTTCTTTTACGATGCCTGAAAGAGAATTCATTGCAGGGCGGGCAGAAAAAGCTGCCGGAAACTTTGCAGTAAAAGAAGCTGTATCAAAAGTAATGGGTACCGGCTTTCGCGGGATAAGTCTCAATGAGATTGAAGTGCTCAGGGATTCGCTTGGAAAACCTTATATCCGGCTTTATGGAAGAGCCGGCGAGAGAGCCCTGAATATGGGCATTGAAAAATGGCATGTGTCGATAAGCAATACAAAAACACTGGCAATAGCCTATGTGATCGGTGAAGGAGTGGAAAAATGAAAGCGGTTGTTACAGCAAAAGAGATGAAGATGATCGATACGTTTACAATACAGAACCTGGGAATTCCTTCCCTCGTTTTAATGGAGCGGGCTGCTTTGTCGATGGCGGACCATATGACCGCATGTCTTCCGCCGCAAACAAGGATTTTATGTATATGCGGTGCAGGCAATAATGGGGGTGACGGGGTGGCCCTGGCCCGTATTATGTATTGCAGAGGCTATGATTCAGCCATTTTTATGGCAGGCGATCCTGAAAAATGGACGGAGGAAACAAAAAAACAGATTCAGATAGCAAGAAATACAGGGGTACCTGAATATAATAGATTAGACATGGATGCATTTGATGTGCTTGTCGACGGGATTTTCGGCATTGGCCTTACAAGCCGGGTACGTCCGCCTTTCGATGAATGGATTGAAAAGATGAATGCCTGGAGAAGCGGCAAAAAGAATCGTCAGATATGGGCGGTCGATATTGCTTCCGGACTTTCTTCCGACACCGGACAGGTTCTCGGATGTGCTGTGAAAGCAGACGTGACTGTAACTTTCGGATATAAAAAAAGGGGTATGATTCTCTATCCGGGAAGAGATTACAGCGGCAGATGCTATGTGGAGGATATCGGTTTTCCACAAAAAGCCCTGGATATGAACCCGACAGAAGGCTTTACCTATGATGTACAAAATTTTGAACAACTGCCTGAGCGAAAAAATGATTCGAATAAAGGAAGTTATGGTAAAATACTAATTATTGCCGGGAGCAGAAATATGAGCGGAGCCGCCTATTTTTCCGCTTACGGTGCCTATGCTTCCGGAGCAGGGCTTGTAAAGATACTGACCTGTGAGGCCAACCGGATCATTCTCCAGTGTCAACTGCCGCAGGCCATGCTTTCTGTCTGGGAAGATATGACAGAAGATAGTTACAAGGAATTGACCGAATGGGCCGATGCGGTTGTGATCGGTCCGGGGATCGGAACTGACCCGGATATGGCAAAACGCATTGAAGCCATTCTCCCAATTATAAAATGTCCGCTTATTTTGGATGCTGACGGACTGAATCTTCTTTCTTCGCACAAAGAATGGTACAAAAAACTTCCGGAATCTGTTATAATAACACCACATATGGGTGAGATGTCCCGCCTGACAGGAATCCCGATCGATGTATTAAAAGACGATCGGGCACAAAAAGCGAAAGATTTTGCATGCGAACACAATCTCATCTGTGTGTTAAAAGACAGTTCAACGGTTGTCTCTGACGGAAAAAAGGTTTATTTTAATCAGACAGGCAATCATGGAATGGCCACCGGAGGTTCAGGCGATGTGCTTACCGGAATTATTGCCGCTATAGCATCGGTCGGCAAAGATACCTTTCATGCAGCCTGTGCAGGTGTATTTCTGCATGGCATGGGCGGGGATTGGGCCGCCGGAGCGCAGAGCAGCCGGGGAATGACCTGCGTAGACATTATTCACGGAATATGTCAAGTGATGAAAAAAATGGAAAACTAGAGAACCGAGGTTGAGGTTAAAGTGAATAAAAGTGAGATGGGCAGTATATACAGAATACATGCCCGAATTGATTTAGATGCTTTAAAATATAATGTTGACAGTATAAAAAAATGTAAATCAAATGATGCCCGTTTAATGGGCGTCATTAAGGCCGGTGCCTATGGCCACGGTTCGGATATGATCGCCCATGAGCTTGAAGACATGGGGTTTGACTGGTTCGCTGTGGCAACGGCAGACGAAGGCATTGAACTGAGAAATTGCGGCATCACAAAACCGATTCTTGTGCTGGGTTATTCTCATGCCTATCAGTATGATGAGATGATCCGCTTTAATATCACGCCAACGATATACAGCTATGAAATGGCACAGAATTTTAATCAGGCCGCACGTGAAGCCGGGATAACGGCAGATATCCATATCAAGATCGATACAGGGATGAGCCGGATCGGTTTTCTCACGGAAGAATCCAGTGTAGAAGTGATAAAAAAGATTCATTCTCTTCCAAATTTAAATATTCAGGGCATGTTTACCCATTTTGCCTGTGCGGATACGAGAGATCAGGAACATGTCCGTCACCAGATTGAAAAATTCCACTGGATGATCGGACGTATGAAGGAGGAAGGCATAACTGTCGAACTTCTTCACTGTTCCAACAGTGCGTCCATTATGACGCTTCCCTCCGAACATATGAATATGGTCCGTGCCGGAATTATTCTTTACGGATTATACCCGTCGGACGAAGTTGAAAAAGCGTGTCTGCCTTTAAAACCGGTCATGTCCATTCACAGTCATGTGATTCATTTGAAAGAAGTGGATGCGGGAGTGACCGTTGGGTACGGAGCAACCTACACGACGAAGGAAAGAACACGTATCGCAACGATTCCTGTGGGCTATGCAGATGGTTACCCGAGAGCCCTCTCCAACAAAGCATCCGTGCTTATCCGCGGAAAACGAGCACCGATCATCGGACGGGTATGTATGGATCAGTTCATGGTGGATGTCACTGACATTCCCAAGGCGTCATTGGGGGATGATGTTATCATTGTTGGCAGGGATCAGACGGAAAGTATATCTGTTGAAGAGCTGTCTGAAATGGCCGGGTCCTTTAATTATGAATTTGTATGTGATGTATCCTGGCGTGTACCCCGGGTATACTATAAAGATGGTGAACCGGTAAAAATCGTTAATAATCTGCGTCCGTCTAATAATTAACGGAAGAAACTAAAACTTCCTGATGAATATACTTAAGATAAATGGGAATAATTCATCTTAAAGATTTATCAGGAGTGTGAAATGTGTGGTTATTAAGCGTGGTGATATTTTTTATGCCGATTTGAGGCCGGTGGTCGGTTCAGAGCAGGGCGGTGTCCGTCCCGTGCTGATCATTCAGAATGACACCGGAAATAAGCACAGTCCAACCGTCATCTGTGCGGCGATCACATCACGAATGAACAAAGCAAAGCTTCCGACCCATGTGGAACTGGACGCCTCAAAATATCAGCTGGTGAAAGATTCGGTTATTTTACTGGAGCAGGTCCGGACGATTGATAAAAAGAGGCTGAAAGAAAAAGTGTGCCATCTGGATACGGAAATATTAAAAAAAGTAGATAAAGCCCTTAGTATCAGTCTTGAGCTCTAGGAGGATTTACAGATAAAGGAGAAGATATTAAAATGGATGAAGGGAATCCGTTCATAAAAAAATTTGAACGATGGTTAAGAAATGACAACGATGCGGATAAGCAGGAAGAAAAGATGGAAGAAGAAATTATCCAGATTGTCAGTGAGGGGCACGAGCAGGGGGCCATTGATGCCCAGGAAGCAAAAATGATCAGCAACATTATGGAGTTTGATGACAAAGTGGCGTCTGAAGTTATGACCCATCGAAAAAACATTGTGGCATTTGATGTCCATATGCCGCTGCGTCAGGTTGCAGTGTCTATGGCCGAGGGCCGTTATTCACGTTATCCGGTATATGAAAATGATGTGGATAATATTGTAGGTATTTTACATATCAAAGATGTGTTAAAATTTCTTCTTTCCTGCCCGGATGGACAGGATGTCCGGGAAGTTATGCGTCAGCCCTATTTCGTTCCGGAAACACAGAATATCAGCCATTTATTCCGTCAGATGAAGAATAATTCTCAGCATATGGCCATTGTGATCGATGAATACGGACAGACGGCAGGTGTTATTTCCATGGAAGATATTCTGGAAGAGATCGTTGGAAATATTCTGGATGAGTATGACATTGATGAGCATTTTATTCAGGAACTTGACGATCATACATATATAATGAAGGGATTAACCGAACTGTCAGAAGTGGAAGATGTGCTTGGGATCACCTTTGATGATGATTTTGATACACTGAACGGTTTTATTATTTCAAAACTGGAACATATTCCTTCGGAAGAAGAACACGCCAGTGTAGATTACCGGGGATATCATTTTCAGATCACCAGCATGGCCGATAATACGATTGAAACCCTTCATGTTACAAAAATATAAAAGAATCTTGCAAGAATGCTAAATGGATGATAGAATATTTAAATGACTTTGACTAAAAATTAATTAAAAGATAAGGAGTGTTATTATGTCAGGACATTCAAAGTTCGCCAACATAAAACATAAAAAAGAGAAAAATGATGCTGCAAAGGGTAAGATCTTTACAATTATCGGACGCGAGATCGCTGTTGCAGTTAAAGAAGGAGGAGCGGATCCGGCAAATAACAGCCGTCTTCGTGATGTCATTGCAAAAGCAAAAGCAAACAACATGCCAAATGATACAATCGAACGTGGTATCAAACGTGCCGCAGGCGACGCAAACTCCGTAAACTACGAAAATGTTACATATGAAGGATACGGACCAAGCGGTATCGCAATCATCGTTGAGACTCTGACAGACAATCGTAACCGTACAGCTTCCAACGTTCGTAACGCATTTACAAAGGGCGGCGGTTCCGTTGGTACGATGGGCTGCGTATCCTTTATGTTTGACAAAAAAGGGCTTATTATCGTTGATAAAGAAGAATGTGACATGGATGCAGATGATCTTATGATGATTGCTCTCGATGCAGGTGCAGAAGATTTTGCCGATGAAGAAGACAGCTTTGAGATCACAACTTCACCGGAAGATTTCAGTACAGTTCGTGAAAATCTTGAAAAAGAAGGCATTGCTATGGCTTCCGCCGAAGTAACAATGATTCCTCAGACATGGGGTACATTGACAAACGAAGATGATATTAAGAAGATGAACCGTATTCTGGATTTATTAGACGATGATGACGATGTTCAGAATGTATATCATAACTGGGATGAATAATTGATAACAATGAAAGGGCATTTGAATATTTCAAGTGCCCTTTTGTTATGACATAAACGCATAAGGAGTGAAATAAATGAAAACATTTGGTTTTATCGGAATGGGAAATATGGGTCAGGCTATGTTAAAAGGATGTCTCAATGTTTTTTTGCCGGATCAGCTGATATTTACCGCTTTATATGAAAAAGACTGCCAGAGTGTATCTGAAAAAACAGGGGTTTCCTATGTAATGGATACCAATCTCTGTGCAGAATCCGTTAAATATATTGTACTCGCGATCAAACCACAGGTGTATCCTGAAATTCTTGAAAAACTTTCAGGAAAGATCCGGGAAGATCAGATTGTTATTTCCATTGCACCAAGCTATTCTATAGATAAGGTGAAAGAGGGACTCGGTTCGAAGGTGCGCGTCGTCCGTGCCATGCCGAATACACCGGCAATGGTCGGCGAGGGCATGAGCGGCGTCTGCTTTTCAGACGATGATTATACAGATGAGGAGCGTATGTGTATCCGCAGTTTCTTTGAATCCTTTGGAAAAATGGAAGAAGTTCCGGAACACCTGATCAATGCCGTCACGGTAGCCAGCGGAAGTTCTCCGGCTTTTGTCTATATGTTTATTGAGGCACTGGCAGACAGTACAGTGAAATACGGAATGCCGAGAGATAAAGCTTATACTTTTGCAGCCCAGGCTGTTCTCGGTTCTGCAAAAATGGTGCTTGAAACAGGCGAGCATCCGGGAAAACTCAAAGATAATGTATGTTCACCTGGCGGTACAACGATTGAAGGCGTTGCCGTATTGGAAGAAAAAGGGCTTCGCAGTGCTGTCATTGAAGCTGCGTCAGCCGTGTTTGATAAATGCAGCCGTATGTAGTGGAGGAAAAGAAAATGGATGAATATAAACGTTTGAAAAGAGAATTAATGTATCATGGGGTTCTTGTAGATTTTTATCAGGATACGATGCGCATTCCGGGCGGACATGAAGTAAAATGGGATCTTATTTCACACAAAGGAGCGGCTGCTGTCGTGGCAGTAAAAGATGACGGAACCTTATTTATGGTGCGTCAGTACAGAAATCCGCTCGGACGAATGACACTGGAGATTCCGGCCGGTGGGCTCGATTCCAGAGAGGAACCTCCGATCGCGTGTGCAAAAAGAGAACTGGAAGAGGAAACCGGATATAAAGCAGGAAAAATTGAACATTTAATTGATATTTTTACAACTGTCGCTTTTTGCGATGAAAAAATTTCAATTTATGTTGCAACAGACCTGATACCTTCGAAGCAGAATCTGGATGAGGATGAGTTTATCAATGTAGAATCCTACAAAATAGAAGATCTCATCCAGATGATCTATGACGGAAAAATTCAGGACAGTAAAACGGTTTCCGGTCTGATGACCTATTATCATAAATATTGCTGTAAATAAAATCATATATTGTTTTATATAACAATTCGGGAGATGGTTTTATTTTTAAGGACAGGTATCGAAGAAGAAGTCAGGTTCTCTTTCTCCTCGCCGGAGTTATACTTGGAACACTTCTTTTAAATGTAACGCTGGAATTTTTGGGAGACGGTCTGTTCGAACAGATGAGGCAGTATCATTATATTCTGGAACATCAGACCCAACCTTCTCTGTGGCTTTTTTTCCGGATCTGCATCTATCGCATCGGCACAGCACTGATCATTATGGCATGTATAAAGCTGACAGATAATTATTATATATTGTATCCTGTCATTTTCTTTATGGGAATTTCTTTTGGCTATACTTTATCCTTATTGTTTTTAGTTTACGGGTTTGCAGGCCTGATCTGTATGGCCGCCTATCTTTTTCCCCAGTACCTGATCTACATTCCTCTTTTTGTCGGCGTGCTGGACCGGGTTTCCATACAGATGGACAAAGCCTTTCCGGGAGATTTTCGACGCGATGTTTTAATTTTTTTGATCTTGTGCATCGGCTGTTTTCTGGAAAGCTTTATAAATCCGATCTTTCTAAAATTTGTCCTTAACCATATATAGTTATTGATATCTTTTAGACAAACAGTATCTTGTGTTATATTACAAACCCTGAAAAATGTGTAATATTTTTGTAAAAAACCTTTGATTTTCTTGCATTTTATGGATATAATGAGGATATTAATCGGCAAATGGGGTTGTAATATGTGTGAGATGTTAGAAAAGTTTGTGATTTACCTGACAGACGAAAAAAAGTCCTCAATGAATACGGTATTATCCTATCATAGAGATTTAATTAAATTTAATAAATTTATGGAAGATTATGGCGTTAGCGATGTTGCTAAAATGACTTCGACGAATCTGAATTCCTATGTATTATACATGGAACGGGCCAAATTTGCCACATCGACAATTTCACGAAATATTGCTGCATTAAAAGCATATTTTGGTTTTTTGTACAGGGAAGGATGGATCTGTTCCAATCCGTCGATTTCTCTGAAAGCACCAAAGATTGAAAAGAAGGTTCCGGAGATCCTCACCACAGAGGAAGTGGACAGACTTCTGAATCAGCCGCTCATGGATACCAATAAAGGCATTCGTGACAGAGCAATGCTGGAACTTTTATATGCAACAGGTATCCGCGTAACGGAACTTGTTTCCCTGGAGCTTAAAGACGTGAATTTGAACAGAGGTTATATTCATTGTCGGGATGAGAACCATGAGCGTATCATTCCTTTTGGCACAATTGCAAAAAGTGTTTTAAAAGATTATCTGAAAAAAGTCCGCCCATCTATGGTAACAGATGAAAAGGAAACCGTTTTGTTTACAAACTGTAACGGCACACCGATGAGCCGTCAGGGCTTTTGGAAGTTGTTGAAAAAATATGCACAAAGTGCAGGGATTCAATCGGACATTACACCGCACACACTCCGACATTCCTTTGCGGCCCACATGGTTGCAAACGGGGCAGATCTTCGATCGGTACAGGAGATGCTTGGTCATTCGGATATTTCAACCACACAGATCTATGCGAAGATGAATAATCAAAGAATGAAAGATGTTTATGCAAAAGCCCATCCTAGGGCATGAAAAAAGCCGATCTTTTGGTCGGCTTTCTTTTATTTAGCAAAATTCTGCAATCTCATATAATAATCTTTCGGAATCTTCCCATCCAAGACAAGGGTCTGTGATGGACTGACCGTAAACATGTGGCTGACATCCGATCTTCTGAGCACCTTCAACAAGATAGCTCTCGATCATGACACCTTTGACAAGGTTATGGATCTCACTGGAAAGAGAACGGCTGTGAAGCACTTCCTGAACGATACGGATCTGTTCTTTAAAGTGTTTATCTGAGTTGGAATGATTGGCATCCACAATAGTAGCCGGGAATTTCAAATTACGTTCACCGTACATATTATACAGTTTCATCAAATCTTCATAATGATAGTTCGGACGGGAACGGCTGTATTTATTGACGGATCCGCGAAGGATTGTATGTGCGTAAGGATTACCTTCAGTATTCACATCCCAGCCGCGGTAAATAAAGTTGTGTGCGGCCTGAGCGGCAACAACAGAGTTCAGCATAACGGAGAAATCACCGCTTGTTGGATTCTTCATACCTGCAGGTACATCAAAACCGCTGGTTACAAGACGATGCTGCTGGTCTTCAACAGAACGGGCACCGATGGCAACGTAGGAGAGGATGTCTGCCAGATACCAGTAATTCTCCGGATAAAGCATCTCATCAGCAATCGGCATACCATATGTTTCAAGTGCATGCATATGCATCTTTCGGATAGCAATGATTCCCTGAAGAAGATCCGGTGCTTTCTCAGGATCCGGCTGATGAAGCATCCCTTTATAGCCTTCACCGGTTGTACGCGGTTTATTTGTATAAATACGAGGGACAATGATCACCTTGTCTTTAATCTTTTCCTGGACTCTTGTCAAACGTTCGATATATTCACATACAGATTCTTCATTATCTGCAGAACACGGTCCGATAATGGCAAGAAACTTGTCAGATTTTCCGGTAATAACGTCAATAAGCTCCTGATCCAACCCACGTTTTTTTTCAGCAAGTGCGGGACTTACAGGATAAAGTTCTTTAATTTCCTTTGGAACAGGCAATTTCTTTTTGAATTCAAAGCTCATGTTTATGTTCTCCTTATGGTGTTTTTATAGTATTTCCGGATTTTTCAGCATTGCATGCTTGCAAAATCCGGATACTTTATTTTGATAATATATGTTGACCAATGAGCCAAACATCGATTTTTACGTGCCTGCGCACTCTCAAAATCGATGAAATCATTCAGAATCCGCTTCTTTTTCTTTCAGAAAAATAGCTGCTTCTTCATGATTTAGCGGTCCCCATAGACACAAAATCGAATGTAAACATTTGATTTTGTGTCCATTTGTCCCTTGGCTCATATTATAATACAATGCTTTTT
>JAEDDO010000211.1 GCA_016298055.1 Frisingicoccus sp. | reverse complement strand
ATTGGCCATGTCCGGTTTAAAAAGAGCGTAAGTGATCTTCTTTGACTGGCCTGTAAATGTTTCTGTACTCATCAAAACATAAATGGATATGATGATACCGATTACAGTATTATAGAAGAAACCGAAAATATTCATCATACTTGACGTAAAGACATTAATTCCATCCATGATACGCGGGTAAAGATCATTCTTCATCCATGTCTGGAAAAGTTCCATTCCCTGCTTAATCAGATTCTGTATGTCTTCTGAAATCTGCCCGTCTGCCTGAATATACTCAAACCACTCGGCCACCCGACGTGTATAAGACGGAAAACGATAAATGATCTGGGAAACACTTATAACAAGCTGAGGAACAACCATATAACCGAGAATAACAACGATACCTATGGCAAGAACAATTGTAAGTGCCACAGAAATTCCCCGGACCATATTCCCTCTCTTCTTTTCTGTCCATTTTTTAAAAAAAGAAAGTTCTGATAATTTCCGTTGAATAAAATTTACGACCGGCATTAAGATGTAGGCGATCACTAACCCGAAAATAACCGGTGCAAGTATCCTCATAAGCACACCAAAAGCATTTTTTATTGCAGTCCATTTAAAAAGAATAAAAATAAAAAGAACCGTAACAAAAATAACAAAAATATAAACCGCGGCCTGTCTGAGTCCCTTTCTGAACAGTTCCCAACCGCTTTTTTCATCACTTAAATGATTCTGCTCATTTGACATATACTTCACCTGACTTTCTATTCAGCCACCATTGAACCAAATGGACGGCAATACAAGCACATAAGATACCAATAATTATTCCGCATATGACATCTGACGGAAAATGTACACCTACATAAAGTCTTGACCAGGCAATAAGCACTGCAAGAATCATAGACAAAATACCGATCCAGCGCTGTTTATGATCACACATTTTCCATATTGCCACGGCTGCCGCAAAGGAACTGCTTGCGTGTCCCGAAGGAAATGAGAAATCTTTCTGAGCTTCAAGAAGCAGGATAATATCCTGAAACTGTTCATAAGGCCTTATCCGGGCAACATAATTTTTCAAAAACACATTGACGATCAACCCGCTGAATAAAAGCCCTGCAATACCGCATATTCCCATTTTTCGCGTTGATTTAAAGAACAAAAACAAGATACATAAAAGAATCCATATTTTTGCACCATCCCCAAGATGACTGATAAATACGATCGGATCCGTCATCCAGTCAAATCTGAGATGTTCCTGGATAAATAAAAGTATCTGATGATCTATCTGGGTTATCCATTCTGCCATATTCTTTCTCCTTTCACACGCCTTCGCCGTCAAAATCCGGTATAAAACTTTCCTCTGCCGTCTGTCCCTCCTGCACAAAGGCATTTTCAACACCCTTTCGGATCATATACTGAACAAGCCGTTCATAAACTTTCGTTTTGACTTTCTGATTCAATTCCGGATATTTTTCCAACGGTCCCGAAGGGGTATACTGATTCATAAGACTTATATAAATCTGATCGCCATAGGTTTCATAAAGATAATCAATTATTTTTCTGGAATCCATCGACTGCCCCGGAAGCACCATATGACGAACGATAATCCCCTTCTTCATCATGCCGTCTTCATCAAAAACAGGCGTTCCTGTCTGCCGAAACATTTCTTCCAGAGCCTTTGTGGCATAAAAAGAATATCCTTCCTCATGTGCATATCGTCTCGAAAGATGAATATCCATAAATTTAAAATCCGTCAGATAAACATCCACCCAGCCATCTAAAAGCTCTAATGTATCTACTTTTTCAAATCCGCCCGTATTATATACAATAGGAATGCAAAGTCCCATCTTACGGCTGATTCGGAGCGCTTCCACGATCTGGGGAACAAAATGTGTCGGCGTTACAAGATTAATATTGTGAGCGCCTTTTTGCTGAAGTTCCATAAAAATTTCTGCAAGACGAAGAATCGAAATCTCCTTGCCTGCACCGCCTCTGGATATCTGCCCGTTCTGACAGAACACACAGCCCAGATGGCATCCGGTAAAAAACACGGTTCCTGATCCTCTTGTGCCGGAAATACACGGTTCCTCCCACATATGAAGTGCGGCTCTGGCCACCTTAAGTGAAGCTGTCTGGCCGCAAAATCCCCGTCTGCCCGAGAGCCGGTCAACACCGCACTCTCTCGGGCATAAAACACATTCTCTGTACCATTTTTTCCAATTCATCTGTCCACGCCTTTCCTTTTAGAAATTTAACGTTTTCAGCACTTTTCTAAGGAAAATTCCACTTAAAACAATGGACATGATTTCAGCTAAAGGAAAAGCCAGCCATACCAGATCTAAATTTCCCGTTTTCGATAACAGATAAGCCGCCGGAACAAGCACGACAAGCTGACGTCCCACAGAAATAAACATACTGTAAATACCGTGTCCCAATGACTGAAGCATGGAAATACTGATAATACTGAATGCAGCAAAAATAAAACTGATACTGATCAGACGCAGTGCCGGTATACCGATAGACAGCATCGATTCTGAAGCATTAAAGAGCTGAAGTAAAAATCCCGGACACAGCTGGAATGCGACAAAGCCAAGCATCAACATACAAAAGGCATAAAGCATTCCCAGTTTCATTGCCGTCATAATACGTTTCTTTTGTTTTGCACCGTAATTGTAGGCTATGATCGGAACAAGACCATTATTCATGCCAAATACAGGCATAAACACAAAACTCTGAAGTTTAAAATATACACCAAAAACGGCTGTCGCTGTTGATGTAAAGGACATCAGTATTTTATTCATACAAAACGTCATAACCGACGCAATACTTGCCATAATAATAGAAGGAACACCTACAGAATAAATGCGTCCGATGACATGGGGCTCCGGCCGCATATCTTTAAATCTAAGCTTAATATCTGCATTTTTCGCGATATTAAACATAGCACTGATCACCATAGCCACAATCTGTCCGATAACTGTTGCCCAGGCTGCACCTGCCACTTCCATCTT
>JAEDDO010000210.1 GCA_016298055.1 Frisingicoccus sp. | reverse complement strand
CAAAAGGATTTGGATAAAAACGTTTCAGTCCGTGTAAAGCATAAAGTAAAGTCAGGCTGTCCTTGCCTCCGGATATGCCGATGGCAATTTTATCACCGGGTTGGATCATCTGGTAAGTATCGACAGCTTTGCGGGTATAACTTAAGAGTTGTTGTAATTTCATAAATATAAGACCTTTCTGGTAAAAATTATAAAAAAATACAGTGGCTGCTCAAATAGCATGCTTTATGGAAAAGCAGCTTTAGAATATCATATTTTTCGCTTTTTTGCAATAACTTTTCGGAAAAGCTGTGTTTAGCGAATAGTTAAAGACCGCTCTAAAAGGACTGCTCTTTCAATGAACAGTCCCTTTATTTCTCAGTTTTTCTAAAATTAATTGAAAATACTCCGGCAAGTCTGTTTCAAATTCCATATATTCATTTGTTGATGGATGAATGAAACCAAATACTTTTGCGTGAAGCATCTGACCATCTGTTTTAAATGGCTGTTTTGCCGGACCATAGACCGGATCACCGACCAGAGGATGTCCGATGGATGCCATGTGCACACGGATCTGATGGGTTCGTCCGGTTTCAAGTTCACATTGTATATAGGTATATTGTCCAAATCTTTCCAGAACTTTATAATGTGTCACCGCATGTTTACCGTTTTTGTGGTTTATCGCCATTTTCTTTCGATCCACCGGATGACGTCCGATCGGTGCATCGACCGTTCCTGTATCGTCTGTTACATTATTCCAGACAAGTGCGTGATATCGCCGTGTAATGCTGTGAACTTTCAGTTGTTCAGCGATACAGTTATGGGCTTTATCGTTTTTGCATATGATCAGTATACCTGTTGTATCCTTGTCAATTCGATGGACGATTCCCGGGCGCATAACACCGTTAATGGATGATAAAGAATCTTTACAGTGATAAAGTAAAGCATTCACAAGTGTTCCTGTAACATGGCCGGCACTCGGATGAACGACCATATCCTTTGGCTTATTGACAAGGAGCACATCTGAATCTTCATACAAGATATCCAGAGGGATATTCTCAGCCTCGATATCAAGGCTTACAGGCTCAGGAAGGACGATTTCCACCCACTCCCCTTCTTTTACCTTATAATTGGATTTTACGACCTTAGAATCGACGGTGACAAGCTCATCTTTAATGAGTTTCTGTATATAGGAACGAGATGTGTCAGCCATTCGTTCACTTATAAAACGGTCAATACGCATATTGTTTGCATCGGTATCGACGAACCAGCTATTCATGGCTCTCTCCTTTTTTTAAACGAAGAAAATCAAAGTCAGAATCTTCTTTATAGACGAGGAATGAAACGAGGATCAGTAAACCGGCTGCAATAACCACATACATATCGGCCACATTGAATATAGGAAAATCAATGAGTTCGAAGTATATAAAGTCGACCACATATCTTCGGAAAACACGGTCAATAAAGTTTCCGATGGCCCCGGATATGACAAGTACAGAGACAAGACGCAGCCATATATATTTTCTGGTATCCGGTATTCGGGCATAGATATGCAAAACTACCGCAAGTATGATGATGGTAGATAGGATCAAAACAGGAATCTGTCCCTGCATGATCCCCCATACAGCACCTCTGTTCTCGTGATAGGTAAAAGAAAGAACACCCGGGATCAGAGGAATAGATGAAACAGGTTTTACGTGAAGAAGAACCATGTATTTTGTCCACTGATCAATTAAAATAAGAATAAAGGCTCCGAAAAAAGCTTTTAAATATTTCATAAACAAGCGTCCACTCCTTTTAAGATTTCTTCATCGGACACTTCGCGGTCAATATAGGCATTTCCGATGGTTTCCAGAAGAATGAATTTTACTCTTCCGCCATCCATCTTTTTATCGGATTTTGTGGCCGAAAGTACATCTTCCGGTAAAACTCCGGATACAGTGACAGGCAGACGAAAATCTATAAATGTCTGGCGTATATCCTCAAAAATTTCTTTAGAAATAAGACCTTTATTCATGGACACGGCTGCCGCAGCCACACTTCCGAGAGCGACACATTCACCGTGGAGCCATTGAAAGTCTTTTAGTTTTTCAACAGCATGGCCGATCGTGTGACCAAAGTTTAAAAGGGCCCGTTCACCCTGTTCTTTCGGATCACGTTCAACAACACCGCCTTTAACCAGACAGCTTTCGTAGATCATATGCTCCAGAGTCGGATAATCTCTTGAGATGATCGAAGACACATTGTCTTTGATCCAGAGATAATAAGCCTCATTTTTGATCAATCCATGCTTGATGACTTCCGACATACCTGCACAGAGCTGGCGATCATCCAATGTTTTTAACGTATTCAGATTCATATAGACAAGCGCAGGCTGATGAAAAGCCCCCACCATATTTTTATATTGCTGGAAGTCAACACCTGTCTTGCCTCCGATGCTGCTGTCTACCTGTGATAAAAGTGTTGTCGGAAGCTGAATAAAGGCAATGCCTCTCAAAAAAGTAGCTGCGGCATATCCGGCCATGTCTCCGGTGACACCGCCTCCGAGGGCGATAATATAATCTTTTCTGTCAAATTTTTCAATAATGAGTTTTTCATATATTTTTTCAATGACAGAAAGATTTTTATTGGCTTCTCCGGCTTCGAAAATGAAAGAAACAACTTTAGAGCATAAAGGACGGCATATTCCTTCAATTTCGTTCAGATATAAAGGTGCCACATTGCTGTCAGTAACGATGCAGACTTTTCGGCCTGAGACACTGATGGATGCAAGTTTTTGTGCCAGATGTGCATATGAATCATCCAGACATATGTCATATATTTTTTTGTTTTCATATTTAATTTCTATTGTTTTCAAATAAGGTCACACTTCTTTCGTCTTTATTAAATATAGAAAGAGCCTGTCAGACAGCTTTGGCCTGTACAGACTCTCAAAGGCTTTTAACCCGGCATCTTTTATGAAATTAGTCAAAGATGCTTGCGATATCTTTAATCATCGTATCATCTTCCATAGATACGG
>JAEDDO010000044.1 GCA_016298055.1 Frisingicoccus sp. | reverse complement strand
AGAGACATACCTGTAACATCCGGCATATCTTCCATCTCTACACCCTTACTGATGGTCAGTGTCACAATCGTACCTTTATCCATCTTCGTTCCGGCTGCCGGTTTCTGACTGATAACATTGCCTGCCTTCACACTGCTGTCTTCTTTTTCCGTGATCTTATACTTAAGTCCTGCTTTTTCAAGAAGTTCAATGGCTTCTTCCTGTGTCCTTCCTTCGCAGTCCGGTGCATCCACCTGAGAGCTTTCTGTGTTGATGACCGATGAACTTTCTGTACTCTTCGTTGCCTTTGAGTTTGATGTTCCGCCGCCAAAGAGTCCGCCTGCGCGTCCGATAATAAAGAAAATTACAATAGCAATAATCACCGCACCGACGATTCCGAAAATCATCATCGTCTTGTCCAGTGCCGGATTCACATCATCACTCTCGTCATCATATTCCTCTTCCGGCTGAACAACAGGTACCGGTTTTTTTGCCTTTTTACGTTCATGATGATTATCATATTCTTCATATTCTCTGCGCTCTTCTTCAAGCTGACGGCGCCGACGTTCTTCTGGACTTATACGCTGAGAACGTCGCTTTTCAGATGTATCTTTCTTTAAAGATGCCTGACGAAGTTTTTCAATATCCTCTTCATCCATAACAACCGTTGTGCTGTCGCCCACACCATCTGCCAGATTATTATTCATAGCGGCCGGACCGATCACAACATAACTTCCATCCGGCTCTACCAGTGCTCTTCGAAGGTCCATGATCAGTTCTTTCGCAGAACCATATCTGAGATCCGGCTTTTTCTGAGTACATTTCATAATAATCCGTTCCACACTTCGCGGAATATCCGGATTGATCTGACGCGGCGGTGTCATGTTGCCCTGAATATGCTGAAGTGCTACTGCCACATTATTCTCACCGTCATAAGGTACCCGTCCTGTCACCATCTCATACATGGTGATACCGAGTGAATAAATATCACTCTTCTCATCACTGTAACCGCCTCTGGCCTGTTCCGGTGAAATGTAATGAACGGATCCTGCTGCGTTCGTTGTCACTGTTGTTGAATCGGCAGCTTTTGCAATGCCAAAGTCTGTGACTTTTACCTTACCGTCTCTGGACATAATAACGTTTTGAGGTTTAATATCTCTGTGAATAATTCTGTTTGCATGTGCTGCTCCCATACCGGAAGCAATCTGAACAGAAATATTAAGTACCTCCCGAATATCCAGATGACCTTTTCTCTCAATATAATGTTTCAGAGTGATTCCCTGAACCAGCTCCATAACAATAAAATGAATTCCGTTTTCTTCTCCGACATCATAAACATTTACAATATTCGGATGAGAAAGTCCTGCCGCAGACTGGGCTTCCACACGAAATTTCTTTACAAACATTGCATCTGCACTGTACTCCGGTTTTAATACCTTTATAGCAACAAACCGGTTTAACTTCTGGTCTTTTGCTTTATAGACATTGGACATACCGCCGGCACCGATTCTGCCGACAATCTCATATCTTCCTGCCAAAATTGTCCCTGATGTTAACATCAATTCACCTCCACATCATAAGGGTCAATAACTATCACTGCAATATTATCAGAACCTCCATTGTTCTTGGCTTCATCAATCAATTCATCCACCACATCACAAATATATGTATTCTTTATAATATCGTATAACATATCATCCTCAACCATATTGGACAGTCCGTCTGAACACATGAGAATGCGATCTCCCCTTTCAAGATCGACCTCAAAGAAATCAACTTTTATATCTTCAGACGCACCGACAGCCCGGGTAATAATATTCTTATCCGGATGATTTCTTGCCTGCTCAGGTGTTAATTCACCGGCGCGGACAAGCGTTGCCACAAATGAATGGTCTTCTGTCACCTGATGCACACTGTCGTCCATCAGATACAGTCTGCTGTCCCCCACATTCGCTACAAAAAGCTGATCATCCTCAATATAAGCAACGACCATCGTCGTTCCCATTCCTCTCAGAGAAGGATCTTCCAATGCCTTTTTAATAATTTTTTTATTGGCATATTTAATGCCCTCATCGACGATCCGGATCAGGGCTTCCTGTTTTGAAGCGCGTACATACTCAAGAAAACTTTCCACAGCATATCGGGATGCAAAATCTCCTGCATTATGGCCGCCCATGCCATCTGCCACAATAAACAGATTCGGAAAACCGCCAATCGGTACCTGCGAAAAATAAATAAAATCCTGGTTTACTTTTCGAACCAGACCTACGTCTGTTTTTCCAAATACCCGCATTCTATACCTCCTTTTCTCCGATCTGAGTCATATATCTGCGGCGTAACTGCCCACAGGCTGCCTGTATATCCCGACCCATTTCTCTTCTTATAGTAACATTTCCGCCATATTTTTCAAGGCTATTTTTAAAATTAACAATGGATTTTCTGTCAGATTGGACATAAGACCGCTCTTCTACAGGATTGATCGGAATAAGATTGACATGCCACATAAATCCTTTCAAAAGCTTTGCCAGTGCTCTGGCATCTTCCGGTGAATCATTGACGCCTCTTGCAAGGCTGTACTCAAAGGTCAGACGTCTTCCGTTTGTTTCATAATAATAGCGGCATGCTTCAAGCAATGTGTCCATATCATATTTATTTGCTATAGGCATCATTGATTTTCTTTTTTCATTATCGGATGCGTGCAGTGATATCGCCAGTGTTATCTGAAGATGCTCATCGGCCAATTGATAAATCTTTGGAACAATACCACAGGTAGAAAGGGTAATATTTCTCTGACTGATATTCAGCCCCTTTTCATCCGATATCATTCGGATAAAACGTACAACCGCATCATAATTGTCCAACGGTTCTCCGGTCCCCATAATGACCACATTGGATACACGCTCACCGGTATCTCGCTGAATCGCATAAATCTGCCCGAGCATCTCAGAAGTATTCAGATTTCTCTCAAGTCCCAGAAGTGTGGAGGCACAAAAACGACACCCCATGCGGCATCCTACCTGAGAAGAAATGCATACAGAATTTCCATGTTTATATTTCATCAGAACACTCTCGATAATACTTCCGTCTTCCATACGAAAAAGATATTTTCGTGTGCCGTCAATTTGCGAAATAAGGCAATCCGCCTTTTCTACCGGGCAGAGTGTGGCATTTTCCGAAAGTTTCTGTCTCAGAACTTTTGACAAATTTGTCATCTCATCAAAATTCTGCACACACTTTACATGCATCCAGTCATAAATCTGGCGTGCCCGAAATTTCTTATCTTTTAAGTCATTGACAACAAAGGCTTCCAGTTCCTCAGGTGTCATTGATCGGATATCTTTTTTTTCCATTATTGCTTCCTCCGAAAACGGGCAATAAAAAATCCATCTGTGCCGTATTCTCCCGGCAATATCTGAATATACCCCTGTTTCAGCGTATCTGATCCCAGTCCATCCGGCAACAGTCCATGGAGACTTTCCGGTTCAAAAGGAAAATTCTCCGAAAACCATTTTACATTTTCCACATTTTCTTCCTGACTCACAGTACATGTGCTGTAAATCAGGCATCCCCCCGGCTTAACATAAGCGGATACCACTTTTAGAATATCACGCTGAAGGTGTGCCAGCTGGTTAAGATCGTTTCTTTCCACACGGTATTTAATATCAGCCTTTCGCCCGATCACGCCCAGTCCTGAGCATGGAAGATCCGCGATGACCACATCCGCAGTTTTCTCATCTTCTGGAACAAAAACAAGAGCATCCCGGCACTGGGCCTCAATATGTTCTGCCCCCATGCGCCGGATATTTTCTTCAATCATCTCCACCTTTAAAGGCGTCAGATCTCTCGCAATAATCTGTCCGTCTTCTCCCAGCAATTCACTGATCTGTATACTTTTTCCTCCCGGTGCGGCACAGACATCAATCACTTTATATGAAGGCTTTATATCTGCCGCCTTTGCCACCAGCATGGAACTTACATCCTGAACCGTGCACTCGCCTTCCCGGAAAGCTTTCAGTGCTCCAAGATAGTCGAAACCTTTCAATTCAAAAGCGGATTCTACCCATGGATTTTGGAGAGCAGATACCCCCTGTTCCTCCATCTTCGTTTTAAATTGCTCCGGCGACACCTTGTTCGTGCATACTCGGACGGTCAAAGGCTGATCTTTCAGAAAATAACCGAACATCTCCCTTGTCCTGCCCTCTCCGTAGATTTCAGACCAGTAACTGACAAGCCACTCCGGCTGGGAATAGAAAATTCCCATCTGATTTTCCGGAAGTTCCATCTTTTCGGGATGTCTCACCATATTGCGAAGAATTCCGTTGACAAAACCGGCAAGCGATTTGAATCCTCTCTTCTTTACGAGTTTTACCGCCTCGTTGCATACTGCGGAAGAAGGAATGTTATCCATATATTTAAGCTGATACACCGACATACGCAGCACTGTGCGGATGACCGGTTTCATTTTTTTGACCTTTACGCTGGAAAATTCATTGATGATCCAGTCCAGACTGATCCGGCGTTCCAGCGTTCCTTTTGTCACCCGACTGATAAAATGCCGGTCTCTTCCTTCCAGATACTGATATTTTTCAAGCATCCTGCGAATTGCCACATGAGATGGGGTCTGATTCTTTTCAATATCCAGAAGAACATCACATACAATATCTCTTAAATTTTCTGAATTAGTCATTACGGCGTCCCCGTCCTCCAAATAATATAATCAGTCTTAACATCTGCAGGATCGATGCTGCTGCCCCGGCAACATAGGTCAGTGCCGCTGCTCCGAGAACTTTTTTTGCACCGTCATTTTCTTCACCGTGCAAAATCCCTGTTGAAGACAAAATCTGTAAAGCTCTCGAAGAAGCATTAAATTCTACAGGCAGTGTGACAAGCTGAAATAAAACAACTGCAAAAAACAAAAGAATACCGACGCGGATCAATGTCTCATTCCATCCAAGGAACACGCCGAGAATAATCAGCGGCCAGCTGATCGTTCCGCCGAAATTACAGATTGGCACAAGCATGGACCGAAGCTGAAGCGGCGCATATCCCTGCTGATGCTGGATCGCATGTCCGCATTCATGGGCAGCCACACCGACAGCAGCCACACTTCTTTTTCCGTAAACACTGTCTGACAATCGAAGGATCTTATTGGACGGATCATAGTGATCCGTCAGATTTCCCGAGATCCTCTGAATACTTACATCAAAAATACCTGCATTATGCAAAATCATCTCTGCAGCCTGGGCACCGGTGATGCCCCGAAGATTCTGTACTCTGTCATATCTTGCAAATGTTGATTTTACCTTTGCGGATGCCCACATTGAGATCAAGGCACCGATAGCAATTAAAATATAGGTAGGATCAAAATAAAATCCCGGATAATACATACCATACATAAAAATCACTCCTGTCCAAGCATTGTGCCCGTTTCTAACGGGCATCCGCGGAGAAATGCCCCCGCATCCATCCGTTTCTTTCCTTCCATCTGAAGTTCAAGTATCTGAAGGGTTCCCTGGCCGGTCTGAACAGTGAAGCTGTTTTTATCCACATGAATAACCTGTCCCGGAACGCCCTGTCCACAATTATCTGCCTTTGCTTTCCACAATTTCATCGTTTTCCCGTTATAAGACGTAAATGCACTCGGCCACGGATTTAATCCGCGAATCAGACGCTCGATTTCCACTGCCGGCATTGAAAAATCAATTCTTCCCAGATTTTTATCCAGCATCCGGGCATATTCTCCGGCCTGACTGTCATCCTGTTTCTCCGGATGAATGTCACCTGCTTCGATTTTCTTCAGTGTTTCAATAAGAAGATCCCCTCCAAGCGTACTGAGTTTATCATGAAGACTTCCGCCTGTCTCTTCTTCATCCAGAAGAACTTCTTTCTTAAGAAGCATATCACCTGTATCCAGTCCCACATCCATCTGCATTGTTGTCACACCGCTTACTTTTTCACCGCGAATGACTGCCCACTGGATCGGAGCCGCGCCTCTGTATTTCGGAAGCAGCGAAGCGTGTACATTAATACACCCATATTTTGGAATATCTAAAATAGCCTTCGGCAAAATCTGCCCAAAAGCCACAACAACCATCACATCCGGATTTAAAGCTTTCATTTCCTCAATAAATTCCGGATCTCTTGCCCGTCTTGGCTGATATACCGGAAGATCATGTGCCAGTGCCGTTTCTTTAACCGGGGGAAAAAGCACTTTCTTTCCCCGTCCCTTCGCTTTATCCGGCTGTGTAACAACACCGATGACCTCATGTCCGGCTTCAATAATTTTTTCTAATGTGGGCACGGAAAAATCCGGTGTTCCCATAAACACAACTCTCATCTTTATTCACCTTCTTCATAAACAACATCCTGAAGTTCACCTTCAACCTTTTCCACATAGAGATGTCCGTCCAAATGGTCAAATTCATGACACATAGCTCTTGCAAAAAGTCCTGCACCTTCCACTTCAAAAGGTTTCATGTCCGCATCATAAGCCCGCGCTTTTACATAATTCGGACGTGTCACAACTCCCGATTTTCCCGGTACGCTCAAGCACCCCTCATCGCCTGTCTGCTCACCGCTTGATTCAATGATTTCCGGATTAATAAACACATAAGGTCCTTCACCCACATCGATCACGCAGATACGCTTTAAAATTCCCACCTGAGGTGCTGCAAGGCCGACGCCGTTCTCGTGATACATTGTTTCAATCATATCTCCGATCAGATCTTTTGTTCTCGGTGTCAGTTCCTTTACCTCTTTTGCAACTTTATTTAATACCGGATCCCCTTCGTATCTTAATTTTCTGAGTGCCATATTCGTTCCTCCATTTTAGTATAAATTCATTGGATTGATGTCAAACTGTACATTGATCTTATCAAAAAATGTATCTTCTCTCATGACCTGCTGGGCTTTCTCCCGGCATGCGATCAATCCATTTACATTGGTTCCTTTAATATATATAATCTTTCGATAACGGTCTTTTTCTTTCGCCCGGAAGCCATCTGCCGGCGGCAGCACCTGAACATCCTCAATTTTCATCATCTCTGATAAAATCTTTGCGGCCTCTTCCACCCTTATCTTATCTTCATGCTCCATAATAACAGCCATCAGCGACCCCTTCGGCGGATATTTCATCATTTTTCGATACACAATCTCTCTCTTATAAAAACTTTCATAATCCTGCGCTGCCGCACATGTCACTGCGTAATGTTCCGGCTGATAAGTCTGAATGACAGCAAGCCCCGGCTTACTTCCCCGTCCGGCTCTTCCTGCTGCCTGGGTCAGCAGCTGAAACGTACGCTCTCCGGATAAATAATCCCCGGAAAACATGGACATATCCGCGGCCAGAATTCCCACCAGGGTCACATTCGGAAAATCATGTCCCTTGACGATCATCTGGGTTCCCACAAGAATATCTGCCTTTCCCTCGGCAAAAGCTCCAAACACTTCAAGATGACTGTTTTTCCTGCTTAAGGTATCCCTGTCCGCACGCATGATCCGCGCAGACGGAAAACGTTTCTTAAGCATCTCAACCACTTTCTCCGTCCCCATACCAAAGGTGCCGATATATCTGGAGCCGCACTCGGGACAAACATCCGGCATAGGTGCCTTCTGCCCGCAATAGTGACATTTTAAAATGTTCCCCTCACTTTTATGCAATGTCATGGATACATCGCAATGAGGACATTCGATCACATATCCGCAGCTGCGGCATGAAATAAATCCGGCATAGCCTCTCCGGTTCAAAAATAAAAGTGTCTGTTCTTTATTATCGAGACGTTTTTCAATCTCTTCCTGAAGTACCCTGCTGAATACAGAATAGTTTTTCTGTTTCAGTTCTTCTCTCAGGTCAACAATTTTTGTCCGGGCCATTTCAGAATTTCCCGCCGCCCGTTTCGGAAGTCTGTGAAGTCCGTAGATTCCCCGGACAGCCCGGTCATAAGTCACAACAGAAGGTGTAGCCGAACCGAGTACTACCTTGCCTTTACTCATGGACATTCTGTAAATTGCCACATCCACCGCATGATATTTTGGTGTAACATCACTTTTATAAGCCGTATCATGCTCTTCATCGATAATGATCATTCCCAGATTCGAAAAAGGAGCAAAGAGTGCTGACCGGGGACCTATGATAATATCAATCTCCCCGTTTTTTGCCCGAATATACTGGTCATAGCGTTCTCCTTCTGACATACGGGAATTCATGACCGATACACGGCTGCCGAATCTTCTCCGAAATCTGGCAATATTCTGATAAGTTAATGAAATTTCCGGTATAAGCAAAATCGCCTGCTTTCCGGATTTCACGCAGGCATCCATAAGCTCCATATAGACTTCTGTCTTGCCGCTGCCGGTAACACCAAATAAAAGATGGACACTTCGCTCATCATTTAAAATTGAATCCACAGCATGACGCTGGGCATCATTTAAAACGATTTTTCTGTCATCTGTAAGATCCGCGTAAGGTGTACGGTAATCCGATGCCTCTTTCACCCGGATCCATCCGTGTTTTAACAAAGTCTTTAAAGCATTTTCAGCAGAAGGCACCTTTTTTTTGATATCGGACTCAGAAATCCATCCATGATCTTTCTCATCGAGCATTACCGCCAGAATTGCAGCCCTTGATGCAAATCTCGGCTGAAGGGCCAGACGCTGCATCTCCTTTATGGCTTCTTCTTTGGACAGGGCAAGTTCATAAACTTTTTTTGTGCCTCCCCGAATACGGCGTTTAACATTCAGAACTGTCTTTAGAGCCTGCGCCCGGGTACATCCATATACTTTATGCATCCAGTCTGCCAGACGGATCATCTGGGATTCCACCATCATACTGCCTTCCTGAAGACCGGATATCTCTTTTAATTTATCCGGTGAATAGTCTGTCTCTTCAGAAATGCCGGTGACATACCCTTTTACCTGCCTGTTTCCCTTCCCAAAAGGGACAATGACCAGACTGCCGACAGTAACCTGCCCCTCTAATCTCTCAGGTATAATATATTGAAAAGATCTGTCCAGCGCTTCCAGTGATATATCCACAATTACATCCGCATATTTCACTCTGTACCTCCAGTTTCTCTTTTAATTCAAGAATACCGCAGACAACCTGCTTTATAGAAGCTGGCATCTCCGGTATTCTGAAATTCTCTATTTGATTATGCAAGAAAATCTTTTAATTTTTTACTTCTCTGAGGATGGCGAAGCTTACGCAAAGCTTTCGCTTCAATCTGACGGATTCTCTCACGTGTAACTGAAAATTCCTGACCAACTTCCTCCAGTGTTCTGGCCTTACCATCTTCAAGACCAAATCTCAGGCGAATGACTTTCTGCTCCCTTTCAGTCAATGACTGAAGTGCGACTTCCAGCTCCTCTTTGAGCATCTCGTCTGCCGCATGCTGTTCCGGCTGAAGTGTGGATTTATCTTCAATGAAATCTCCAAGATGGCTGTCTTCTTCTTCACCGATCGGCGTATCCATGGATACAGGTTCTTTTGAAATCTTTAAGATATCATCGACCTTTTCAACCGGTACGCCCATCACCTTTGCAATTTCTTCTGAAGTCGGTTCCCGTCCGTATTCAGCCAGTAATTTACGGGACACGCGAATCGTTTTATTAATTGTCTCCACCATATGTACCGGAATACGAATGGTTCGTGAATAATCTGCAAGACCTCTTGTGATCGCCTGACGAATCCACCAGGTAGCATATGTGCTGAACTTATAACCCTTTGTATAATCGAATTTGTCTACAGCCTTCATCAAGCCGATATTGCCTTCCTGAATAAGATCAAGAAAACTCATACCACGGCCAACATAGCGTTTTGCAATGCTGACAACAAGACGAAGGTTTGCCTCCGTAAGATGCTTTTTAGCTTCTTCATCACCTTCACCCATACGTCTTGCAAGCTCTGCTTCTTCATCAGCAGATAAAAGCTGGATATTTCCGATCTCTTTCAGATACTGGCGTACCGGATCCTCAATATTGATGCCGTCCGGAACAGACAAATCTGAATCATCAACCCGAATATCATCGTCATCATCAATAAGAAAATCCGAATCACTTTCATCGTTGCTGACTCTGAGAATATCAATGCCCTTCGCTTCCAGATAATCAAAAACTTTTTCACTCTGCTCCGCATCCAGTGCCAGACTGCTTAATGCGTCGATAACTTCCTGATACTCAAGCACATTCTTTTTCTTCTTTGCAGTTGTGATCAGTTCTTCCAGTTTTTTTGCAAACAATAATTTATTGTCTTCCATAAAAAATTCCCCATATCTAAATTTTCTGCAGTACAGCTAAATTCCAACAAATGCTTCATCTTCAGATTCCCTGATCGGAAAAACTCCGCCAGGAATCGTAAAATATTCAAATTTATTCTTCTTCGGCCTCGTCTGCATCTGCCTCGACAGTTTCAGCCTCATCGGCCTCATCCTCTTCGTCCAAAGCAATTGTTGTATCTTCGATTTCTTCATCTTCACCGAGAATCTTTACTTTTCCGGTGTATAACTCTTCAACAGCGATTGAAAGCGGTTTTTTCCCTGCAGAGTGTTCAACCAGCGGTTCCGCTCCGGCAATAATCTGTCTTGCACGTTTCGCTGTGGCAATGACAATGGAATAACGACTGTTTACAACAGGATGTTCTCCCTCTTCAACACCGCTGTTTGCAACTTCTATTAAATCTGAATATGATGGATGTAACATAAATCATTCTCCTTTCTTATATCTGGCAAGATCATCTGCAAGTTCACGAATGAAACTGCCGCAGAATGCAGCCTTCTTCTTCTCTGTCTCAACGATATGATAAATCTTGTCCGAACATTCGTCCACTTTACCATCTTCATTGACGACAATATAATCATAATGCTCCATATAGGAAGCCTCATCGGCAGCACGCGCAAGACGTGATAAAATAACTTCCTCCGTCTCCGTACCGCGCCCGCGAAGTCTTGACTCAAGTTCTTCCGCCGACGGCGGTGTGATAAAAATCATTACTGCTTCCGGGTATTGTTCCTTCACCTTAAAGGCTCCCTGCATCTCAATTTCAAGAATAACAGAAACACCCTGATTCAGTTTGTCAAAAACAAACTCTTTTGGTGTTCCATAATAATTGTCTACATATTGAGCATATTCAAGAAACTGATGATCGCTGATCTTCTGTTCAAAAACGGCCTTATCCATAAAGAAATAATGCACGCCGTTTACTTCACCTTCCCGCGGACTGCGTGTTGTTGCCGAAATCGAAAGAGCAAATTCTTCATTATGGCTCTCCAATATTTTTTTGACAACTGTCCCTTTGCCCGCTCCGGAAAAACCGGAAATAATTGCCAGTATACCTTTCTGATTATTCATCTTCTCCATCCTTACCTATAACTGTATTGTGAAAACGGCTCGTCAGCGTTTCCGGCTGAAGTGCCGAAAGAACAAGTTCACTGTTTTCCATAACAATCACCGATTTGGTGCGGCGTCCCTGAGTTGCGTCAATTGCCGTTCCCGCATCCTTTGCATTCTGAATCATTCGTTTGATCGGTGCCGAATCCGGATTGATGATCGCAATGATTTTTCCCGCATTGACCACATTGCCAAATCCTATATTAATAAGCTTTCCCAAAATTCTCTCCTCTGTTCAGGATCATTCAATATTTTGTATCTGCTCCCGGACTTTTTCAATTTCTGTCTTTAAATTAATTGCTCTGTTGGCCACCTCAAGATCATTGGCCTTTGAAAGAATCGTATTCGCCTCACGATTCATCTCCTGAGCAATAAAATCCAGCTTGCGTCCGATGCTTCCGCCCTCCATCAGAGCTGTGCGTGTACTTGTAATATGACTTCGCAGACGAACGATCTCTTCATCAACACATATCTTGTCTGCAAAAATTGTAGTCTCCGTTATAATACGGCTCTCATCGATGGTTGAATCACCCAGAAGCTCCTTAACTTTTGCTTCAAGACGCTGACGATGTTCCGCAAGAATCTCCGGAGAACGCTTTTCAATGTAATCGACATTAAGAAGCATGGCATCAAGCTTGCCGACCAGATCGATCTTCAGATTTTCGCCCTCTGCGAGACGGGTCTCAACAAACTGTTCACATGCTTTTGTCAATGCCTCTTCAAGTACGGACCAGAGTTCGTCCGCATCTATAGACTGTTCTTCCAATGTAAGAACATCCGGATAACGGGACAGAGAGGATGTACGCACATCATTCTCAATGCCAAACTGTTCGCTCATCTTCCGAATAACTCTCAGATACTCTGCCGCCAGTTCCTCATTATACCTGAGAACCATATTATTCTCTGTATAATCCTCATAAGTAATAAATACATCCACTTTACCGCGCTGGATATATTTTTTTAGAAGATTTCGGATCGCTGCCTCAAAAATACTCAGTTTCTTCGGCATCTTAATATTGATATCACAATAGCGGTGATTAACCGCTTTCATCTCGACCGTTATCTTCTGCTGCTCATTAACGATTTCGCATCTTCCGAAACCTGTCATACTTTTCAACATTCCGGGGTTCTCCTATCTTATATAAGAATCTTATGTATGGTTATATCTTTCCATAATTCGGCTATTGTATAACCATATCAATTTATTATAATTCAAATAAAAAATACCGTCAATAGTTTAATTCGACCTTACTTGTATAAATTCCTCTTTTTTGTTATACTAAAATTTATCACACCAAATAAAGGAGAAATTTACTATGGCTTTTGACGGAATTGTAATTGCAGGCCTCGTATGGGAATTAAACCAACGTCTCATTGACGGCCGCATTAATAAAATATATCAGCCGGAAAACGATGCAATCGTATTAACGATAAAGAATAACCGTTCAAACTACCGTCTTCTTCTTTCTGCCAGCCCTTCCTTGCCTCTGGCCTATATTACAGAAGATACGGGAACCAATCCAATGGTCGCACCAAATTTCTGCATGCTTCTCCGTAAGCACATCAGCGGCGGGAGGATCATTTCCGTGACCCAGCCAGATATGGAACGTATTATCCGTTTTGAAATCGAACATTTAAATGAGATGGGCGATTTATGTACAAAACATCTGATCGTCGAACTCATGGGCAAACACAGTAATATTATTTTCTGTCATCCGGACGGAACCATCATCGACAGTATTAAACATATACCGCTTCACGTAAGCTCTGTCCGTGAAGTCCTGCCCGGACGCAGTTATTTTATCCCGAATACAATGGATAAGCAAAATCCTATGACTTTAACTATGGAGGATTTTTTTGAAAAAGTCCTGTCAAAACCCCTTTCCGTCGGAAAGGCGATCTATACCAGTCTTACCGGATTAAGTCCTCTGATCGCTTCTGAAATATGCTTTCGTGCATCCATCGATGCGGATATGAGCACCAGCAGTCTTTCCGACGCCGAGAAGACCCATTTGTTCGGTGTTTTTTCCCGTCTCATGGAAGATGTATCTGAACACCGTTTTCATCCGGTCATTTATTATCAGGGAAAAGAACCAAAAGAATTTTCTTCGATTCCTCTCACCTGCTTTGGTGATTGCGAACAAAAAGATTTTGATTCCGTATCCGATATTTTAAGAACCTACTATGCCGAAAAAAATGCTTCCACTCGAATCCGACAGAAATCCCATGACCTGCGTCATGTGGTCGGTACAGCTCTTGACAGAAGCCGAAAAAAATATGATCTCCAGCTGAAACAGCTGCGAGATACCGGAAAACGCGAAAAATATAAAATTTACGGTGAACTGATCAACACCTACGGCTACGGTCTTGAAGAAGGAAGCAAAAGCCTTACCTGCCTTAACTACTATACGAACGAGGAAATCACCATACCTTTGGATCCTCAGCTCACACCTCAGGAAAACTCAAAAAAATATTTTGATCGATACGGAAAACTAAAAAGAACTTTTGAAGCCCTCTCAACACTTACGGAGGAGACCCGCGAAGAGATGGAACATCTGGATTCTATCAGTACTTCTCTTGATCTTGCTCAGACCGAAGGCGATCTCGCCCAGATTAAAGAAGAACTTGTTCAGGCCGGTTATGTCAAGCGTCATACCGGGGGCAAAAATCAGAAAAAACAGAAGCTCACAAGCAAGCCTCTGCACTATATCTCGTCGGACGGTTATCACATGTATGTAGGCAAGAATAATCTCCAGAATGAAGAACTTACCTTTAAATTTGCCAACGGCGGTGACTGGTGGTTCCATTCCAAAGGTATCCCCGGTTCTCATGTCATTGTCAAAACAAACGGTGATGAGCTTCCGGATGCAACCTTCGAAGAAGCTGCACGCCTTGCGGCCTTCTACTCAAAAAACAGAAAAAGCGAAAAAGTTGAAATCGATTATATTCAGCGCAAACACGTAAAAAAAGCAAATTCAGGAAAACCCGGATTTGTCATCTACCATACAAATTATTCCATGATGATCGAGCCGGATATTTCGAATATTAAACAAGAGTAACGAA
>JAEDDO010000209.1 GCA_016298055.1 Frisingicoccus sp. | reverse complement strand
TGATCAATGAGTCAAGGAACCTGTCCCCATTTATCGTCCGTTTTTATCTTTCTTTGATAATCTTGATCAATTCAGGAATGACTTTATGAAGGTCTCCAACGATGCCATAGTGGGCAATGTCAAAAATCGGTTCACTGGCATTTGTATTAATGGCAATAATGATTTCGGAGTCTTTCATGCCGACAACATGTGGCAGAGCACCGGAAATACCGCAGGCAAAGTAAACTTTCGGGGCAACAGTCTTGCCTGTAGCTCCAACCTGGTAGTCTTTGGAAATCCAGCCTTCTTCAACAGCCGCACGGGATGCTGCAATATTACCGCCGAGAAGACGTGCAAGTTCACGAAGGGAATCAAAGCCTTCAGCGCTTCCAACACCGCGTCCGCCGGCAACGAGAATGGATGCGTCTTCGATATTGGAGTCTGCAAGAGCGGAATCTTCGATAATCTCGATCAATTTGCTGCGGATCGAGGCAGCATCATCAGAAGATGCGAGAACTTTCTTGTTTGTTTCGGTATCCGGCACATTATTCTCCAGAGGGAAAGTGCCCGCTGAAAAACTGGCAATCTGAGGGAAGGTTGTTAAAGAAATTGTTGCATTCAGTTTTCCATCAAAGGTTGGACGGATGAAAAGAAAATCTTTTTCTGCGGAACGATATATAATATTTGAACAATCAGATGCAATACCAAGGTTTAATGAAGCGGTAAGGCCTGCACTGATTTCTTTTCCAAGGGATGTAAAGCCAAAGAGAATGGCAGCCGGAGCTTCTTCGGAAATTGAAGCAGAAAGAGCGGATACGATGCTTTCCGGAGATGCACTTTCGGATGGTGCAAATACCGGTACCGCAGTCATTCCGGATTCTTTGGCAAGCTCCATGGCTTTGGCAAGTAATTCCAGACTGACATGTTTCGGCTGATTATTCAATGTTTCAATAAATACCCATATATTGTTTGAATTCTTCATAATGGAACCTCCTATGCTAAAATTTTTCCGAAGAGAATATCTGCAAGATTACGTGCGGATTCAGCTTCATCTTTACCCTGAATTCGGAAACCGGTTTCTTTCGGCTGTATCGGGAAGATGGCTTCGACTTTTGATGGTGATACAAGATCTTCGTCGGAAAGATTCAGTTCATTGTTGGTAAGAACCTGAATGACAGCCTGTTTTGCAGCTCTTTTTCCCTTAAGTGTGACAGGACGCAGTTTGTTGCATCCTTCTTCAAAGGAACATACAACCGGAAGCGGTGATTGCCATACTTCATAAACACCACCAGATTTTCTTCGGATAGAAAGACCATCATCAGTCATATCAATCTGGCAGGCACTGTGGAGCAACCCAAAATCCAAGAGGGAAGCAAGTTTTCCGCCAATCTGGCCGGTAGCACTGTCCAGTGAGAACTGGCCGCAGAATACAGCATCAGCGTCTCCCAGATAGCGGATGGCAGCTGCAAGGATCTTCGCAGTAACAAGGGTATCTGCACCTGCAAATGCTTCATCTGAAATGCGGATGAACCGATCAGCCCCAACAGCAGCAGCTTCGCGAAGCTGAGCTTCACAGCTTTCATTCCCCATTGTAAGTACGGTTACAGTGCCGCCAGAGGCACTCTTTAAAGTTAAAGCAGCTTCAAGCGCGTTCAGATCGGATGGATTGGCCATATTTGCTGCATTTGAACGATCAATTGTAAATGTTTTATGATCAATCTTTATATCAGAAATAACGGGAATCTGTTTCAATAACACATAAATATTCATAAAATACCTCCTGACTAAAAAACAGTAATTGTTACTGATATTATACAACATTATACTTAAAAAATCAATTGATTATTTGATAATCTGTGATAAAATATTACGCGGTATAAAAACAGAAACATAAAAAGGAGAGAGACAGCAATGGATAAAATGACGAAAAATTCCTATTTGTTTAAAATGTCCATACCGATTTTTGTAGAATTGATGCTTCAGCTTCTGGTAGGTAATATTGACCAGATCATGGTCAGCCGTTATTCTCAGTCTTCGGTGGCGGCAATTGTCAATGGCAATCAGATCATGAATATCGTTATTATTACGATGAATATGCTGTGTATGGCGACAACGGTTGTTCTGACTCAGTGCCTTGGCGCAAAAGATAAATATAAGTCGAATCAGCTCTGTATGATCTCTATGCTGGTCATTGGGGTGGTAGGGACTTTTTCCACATCGATTGTTCTTTTATTTAACCGGCAGATTTTTCAGATGATGAATATCGATCCGGTTATACTCGAGGAGACCTGCTCGTATCTGATGATCGTTGGGGGATTTTCTATTGTTCAGGGATTGTATTTGAATTTTGCGGCTATTCTTCGAAGTCATACTCGCTTAAAAGAAGTGATGATGGTATCTGTCGGCATGAATATTATAAATATTGTTGGTAATGCCATTCTTATTAACGGACTTTTTGGTCTTCCACGGCTTGGAATTATTGGTGCAGCTATTTCAACCGTATTCAGTAAAACGGTCGGTCTTGCAGCAATTTATCTTGTATTTCGAAAATATACGGAGATTGAATTAAAATTTTGTTATTTAAAAGAAGGAAGCCGGGATATGCTTTTTAAATTGTTGAAAATCGGAATTCCTTCGGGTGCGGAAAACTTCTCCTACAATCTGTCTCAGATTTGTATATTAAGTATTATTAATCCTTATGGTGCCATTGTCACAGCCACGAAAGGCTACTGCAGTATTCTGGCGAATTTTGCCTATGTCTATGCGATCGCTATTTCAGAGGCAGTGCAGATTGTCATTGGTTATCTTCTGGGAAGCGGACAGATTGATGAGGTTGAGAAAAAAGTATGGTGGACTCAGAAAATATCGATTGCAGTCTGTGTGGGTATGATGTTTATTATATGGGTATTTGGTTATCCGATTCTTGGTGTGTTTACCGATAATCCGGACATGCTTGCCCTTGGAAAACAGATTTTGTTCATTGATATTTTTCTGGAATTTGGACGTGCGATCAATATTTTGATGACAAAATGTC
>JAEDDO010000043.1 GCA_016298055.1 Frisingicoccus sp. | reverse complement strand
AATTACAGATGTATATGCAGTCAAGAGAATTTTGCAGAAATCTGGAACGTTTTTCTGTAATTATGGTTGGAGCAGAAAACTTCCCGCCAAATCTGTTCTATGAATTGGGCAAATATACAGATGCAATTATTTTTAATGGATATGGGCCGACAGAGACGACATGCGGTGTACTCTATGACAAGATTGAAAAAGGAAAGAAGATCACTATAGGTAAGCCGATTGCAAATACACAGATTTATATTGTGGATGAACACATGAGAATCGTACCGATCGGTGTAACAGGCGAGTTGTGTATCGCAGGAGATAATGTGGGTGCCGGATACCTGAACCGGTCGGGACTGACAGAAGAAAAATTTATACCGAATCCTTTTGGGGAAGGTAAAATCTATAAAACCGGAGATCTGGCTTACTGGCAGGAAGACGGACGGGTCGTTTATGTAGGCCGAAATGATTCTCAGGTAAAGATTCGAGGACTTCGCATTGAATTGGGTGAAATAGAAAATGCGATCAGTTCGATGGAACAAATTGCTCAGGCGACAGTGGTCGTGCGTAAAAATCGAGAAGGAAGACAGATTATTTGTGCGTTTTACACAGGAGAGGCGGTAGAGGCACAGAAAATCCGTCTGAGTATCGGAAAAACCTTACCAAAATATATGCTGCCGCATATTTTTACCCATATCGAACAGATGCCGCTGACTGCGGGAGGAAAGGTCAATCAGAAGGCTTTGCCGGAAGTAGATTTGTACAATACAGACATTCTGGTGGAATATGTGGCACCGGAGACGGCAGAGGAAAAAGTACTTGCAAAAGTAGCAGCAGATGTGTTGAAGGTTGAAAAAATCGGGCTTTTAGATAATTTCTTTGATTTGGGCGGCGACTCTATGAAAGCATTGGAACTCATTTCAAAGTTAGAGACGGAAGGTTATTTTGTTGATACGAAAACGATTTTCGAAAGTAATACGGTAAGAGATCTGGCTGAGAAATTAACGGAAAGTGAGATTGCAGAAGAAACTTTTGCTTTTGAAGGAGACATTCCGGCTACTCCGGCTCAGATGCGTGTCTATACAGCGCAGGGAATGGCCAGTGACAGTACAACGTATAATGTGTCCTTTGTATTCCGTACGGATGAATTGAATCCGGAAAGACTGCAGACAGCAGTAGATGCGATTCTGAAAAGACATGAAATACTGCGCACCCGGTTTGAAAATAAGGAGGGTAAGATCCTTCAGGTTTTGGATGAAACTGCGGTGTGCAAAGTTAAAGAACTGGAAAGTGATGATATTTCTGCATTTATTCGTCCATTTGATCTGAATAAGGCACCGCTCATCAGAGTGGGATATTATGAAAATACGGTAATGATTGACATTCATCACATTGTAACAGACGGAAGTTCTATGCCGGTATTTTTAAGAGAATTGAATGAGTTTTATATGGGAAGGGAAATATTAAAGCCAACTGTGCCATATAAAGCATTTGCTGTACAGGAAGAGGATCATTCGGAGAGTGAAAAATACTGGATGTCTGTATACAATGATGAGATACCGGTCTTAGAGCTGAATACAGATTTCAGAGCGGGGGCAAAACAGACCTTTAACGGAAGCGGTGTTTACGATTTAGTGCCGGAAAAATTACACAGCAGGATCGTATTGAAGTGTAAGGAATTTGGAATTACGCCTTACGTATTTTATATGAGTGGGTTTAATGTTTTGCTTGCGCGCTTCTCCGGGGGCGAAGATATTGTCATTGGAGTTCCTATGAGTGGAAGAAGCAGCAGATTTTTGAATTCTATCGGTATGTTTGTCAACACAGTGGCACTTCGCAATAAGCCGATCGGAGGCAAAAGTGTAAAAGATTTTATGCTGGAGGTAAAAGAAAATTCCATCCAGGCACTTGCTCATCAGGACTATCCGTATGGAGAATTGGTGAAAAAACTGAATATTGCGCCGGGCGGACGGAATCCATTATTTGATATCATGTTTGCGTACCAGAGTGAAGAGATGACAGAAGTCATTTTTGGGGATAAAAAGGCGGAGCTTTTAAAACTTCCGATCACATCATCAAAATATGATATTACATTGAGTATTCTTCCTCAGGAAAAAGATATTCTTCTGGTTGTCGAATATTGTACGGATTTGTACCGCGAGTCCACAATGAAGCGTTTCATGGAAAGCTATAAATATGTTTTGGAACAGATGCTGGATGGAAATAAACGGTTAAAAGATATTGGGGCGATCACTGAAGAAGAAAGCGATAAAGTTTTATGTCAGTTTAATGGATCTGACAGAGCTTATGATCGGGGAATTTATCTGCACAGGATTTTTGAAGATCAGGCAGAGAAAATTCCGGATCATATGGCTGTTATTGCGCCGGATTGTAATCTGACATATGCAGAATTAAATATCCGGGCTAACCAGGTGGCACATTCATTGATAGAACAGGGAATTGGTGCCGGGGATATTGTGGCTTTTGCGTTACCGAGAAAGAGCAGTATGATAGCAGTCATTCTGGGTATTTTAAAGGCTGGGGCCGTATATTTGCCGGTAGATCCGGACTATCCTCAGGATCGAATCGATTACATGCTTGCAGACAGTAAGGCAAAATTGTTTATCACTGAGGCAAATTTCCATAGTGTTACAGAGAATGAAAAAAAGAATAATCCGAACGTTGAGCTGGATGAGGAAGCCCTTTGCTATTGTATTTATACGTCGGGTTCTACAGGAAAGCCAAAAGGAACCTTGTTAAAGCATAAGGGAATAACGAATCTGGTGACAGATCTGAGTCTGTATGAAGATATGTCCGAATGCAAACGGATTGGCTTTATGACAACCATTACATTTGACGTGGCAAGTCAGGAAATATTTACAGCATTATTAAACGGATTGACCGGTGTGCTCATGCCGGAACGTCGTGAGACAAAGACGGATACGATCATTCAGAAAATTGCGGAGCATAAGGTGGACGTCATCTATGCGACAACAACCTATCTGGATTCCCTGACGAACACGAAAGAAAAGGCAGATGCATTGGCTGCTTCTGTCAAAATATGTGTACTTGCAGGGGAAGCGTTTGCTGTCAATGATCATTTGGCACGAACGGAAGGTATCAGTTTTTATAATCAGTATGGGCCGGCGGAGACCCATGTGGCAACTGGGGCAAGAATCCGTAAGTTGACAGATATCCATATCGGAAAGCCGATTGCCAATACACAGATTTATATTGTAGATACATTTATGAATCCGGTTCCGATCGGTGTGACGGGAGAATTGTGTATCGCCGGTGATTGTGTGGGAGCAGGTTATCTGAATCGTCCGGATTTAAATAAAGAAAAGTTTGTAAAAAATCCATTTGGAAAGGGCAAATTTTATAAAACAGGAGATTTGGCTTATTGGAGAGAAGACGGAAATATAGCATATATAGGACGAAATGATTTCCAGGTAAAGATACGAGGACAGCGTATTGAACTTGGTGAAATTGAGAGTGCAATGTGTACAATGGAAACGATCGATCAGGCCGTTGTTATTGTACGGAAAAATAAAGAGGGACGTCAGCTCATCTGTGCTTTCTATACAGGAGAAGAGACAGATATGAGGGACATCCGACGTCATATCCGTAAGAAACTTCCGAAATATATGATACCTCATATTTTCACATGGTTAGATGTCATGCCGCTTACCGCCAGTGGAAAAATCAGCAGAACAGCACTGCCGGAAATCGATCTTTATCATCTGGATATGGCTGTGGAATACGTGGCACCGGAAAATGAAAAAGAAAAAATTCTCGCAGAATCCACTTGTGAAGTTTTGGGTGTTGATAAGGTGGGTATGCTTGACAATTTCTTTGATCTTGGAGGCGATTCCTTAAAGGGCATCGAGTTGATCTCAAAACTGGAAGAGGCAGGATATGTAACGGACACAAAGAGTATTTTTGAATGTGATACCATGAGAGAGTTAGCGGCTGCTATGGAAATCGCAGAGCTGAATGAAGAAGTCTTTGACTATGAGGGGGATATTCCGGCTACACCGGCACAGATGCGTATTTACACAGCGCAGAGCATGAATTCGGATATTACAACTTATAATGTGCCATACATATTTAAAGTGGCAGAGCTGGATGTCGAACGTCTGCAGAAGGCCATTGATCAAATGATGGAACGTCACGATATTCTTCGTACATGGTTCAAAAATAATGATGGACAGATTATCCAGGTAATTGAGGATAGGGCAGTATGTGAAATTGAAAAACTGGAAAATGAAGATATTTCAGCTTTTATTCGTCCCTTTGACCTGCAGAAGGCACCGCTTATGCGCGTTGGTTATTATGAAAATATTGTAATGATCGATATGCATCATACGATTACAGACGGTGGTTCAATGCCTGTATTTTTGCAGGAGTTAAATGAATTGTACATGGGAAGAGAGCTGGATACGAAACCGGTACAATATAAGATGTTTTCGATACTGCCTATGGATTACAGTAAGAGTGAAGCCTACTGGATGTCCGTATTTCATGATGAGCCGCCTGTGCTTGATATGAATATGGATTTTAAGGCGGGGCAGAAAAAAACCTATAACGGGGATGCACTTTATGAGGTTGTAAAACCGGAACTCTATAACCAGATACTGGATAAATCAAAAGAACTGGGAATTACACCATATGTATTTTATATGGGTGCATTTAATATCCTGTTATCAAAGTATTCGGGAAAAGAAGATATTGTTGTCGGTATGCCAATGAGCGGACGAAGCGGAAAATTTATGAACACTTTAGGAATGTTTGTCAATACGATCGCTTTGCGAAATGCGCCGGAAGGCGAAAAAACGGTACAGAGATTCCTGAATGAAGTAAAACAAAATTCTGTGAATGCCATTGCCCATCAGGACTATCCATTTGGAGAGCTTGTAAAGAAATTGAATATTGGAACAAGCGTACGCAATCCTTTGTTTGATGTTATGTTCGCATATCAGAGTGAGGAGACAAGCAGAATTATTTTTGGAGATAAAGAGGCAGAAATTGTGCCAATGCCGGTAAATACTTCGAAATATGATTTTACCTTTAATATTCTTCCGAAGGGAAATTATGCCATTATTATGACGGAGTATTGTACAGATCTTTATAAAAAAGAGACGATGCAGCGTTTGGCTGAGAGTTATAAAAATATTCTGGAACAGTTATTAGATGAAAAACAGAAACTGAAAAATATATCAGCCATGACAAAGAGTGAAGAAACATATGTGATGAATGATTTCAATGATACATATGCGGAGTACCCGAAGGATACATGTATGCATCAATTATTTGAAAAGCAGGCAGAACAACATCCGGACAGGATTGCCGTTATTGCCTGTGATCAGACATTAACGTATCATCAGTTGAATGTGAAGGCAAATAAAATAGCACATAGTTTGATGGATATGGGAATTCGAAAAGGGGATATCGTTGCAGTAGCCCTCCCGAGAAAAAGCTATCTGATAGCAGCATTGTTCGGTGTACTGAAAGCAGGCGCTGCTTATGTTCCTATTGATCCGGAATATCCAAAGGAAAGAATCGACTATATTCTTAATGACAGCGGAGCTAAGTTACTTATATCTTCCGAAAATATTGACAGCATACAGATGCATAATGAAGTGGGTAATCCGAAAACAGATGTATCAAGTGAAGATTTATGTTACAGTATTTATACTTCAGGAACAACGGGCAAGCCGAAAGGAACGATGATCCGTCACAGAAATTTTGTGAATTTCTGCAGTAATAACCCTAAAAATCATCATGCAGCTATGGTGAATGAGGGATCAAGGCTCATTTCCACATTCAAACATTGCTTTGATGCATTTGGCGTGGATTACGGACTGTTTTTGATCAATGGATGTTCCATTGTATTTGCAAGTGATGAAGAGATTGTTTCAGCAGAAAAACTGGCAGATTTAATGAACCGGTATGAGGTTGATGTCATTCATACGACACCGTCTACATTTAAAGCATACTGCAATAGTAAGGCTTATGTTGCCTGTTTGAAAAAACTGAAAGTTATCATGCTTGGTGCGGAAAATTTCACACCCGAATTATATGAGTTTTTTGTGGAAAATACACCTGCAAAAATATTTAATGGGTATGGTCCGTCAGAAACTACCATAGGTGTGACATTTGCAGAAATAAAATCCACCGACATTACAATAGGAAAACCTATTGCGAACACACAGATTTACATTGTAGATCAGTATATGAAGCCTGTACCGATAGGCGTAATAGGAGAATTATGTATCGGAGGAGACAGTGTAGGACAGGGCTATCTGAATAAAGCAGAGTTGACGAAAGAGAGATTTGTGAAAAATCCATTTAAAGAAGGAACCCTCTACAAAACCGGTGACCTTGCATTTTGGCGTGAAGACGGTAATATTGCATATGTCGGCCGAAATGACTTCCAGGTCAAGATCAGAGGACTTCGAATTGAGCTGGGAGAAATCGAAAATGCGATGTGCAGTATGGAAGAAATTTTACAGTCAGTGGTTCTTGTTCGAAAAAACAGTGACGGACGACAGATTATTTGTGCCTTTTATACCGGAAAAGAAACGGAAGCGAAACAGATTCGTGTTCATATCAGTAAAATTCTTCCGAAATATATGCTTCCGCATGTTTTCGTATATTTAGAAGATATGCCGTTATCATCCAGCGGAAAAATCGACAGAACAGCATTACCGGATATTGATCTGGAGAATATTGCAAATGATCAGGAATATATACCTCCAAGAACAAATCTTCAGATAGGATTATGCAAAATTCTGGAAGAGATTCTTGATATAAGACCGATTGGAATTTCGGATGATTTCTTTGAATTGGGCGGAGACAGTCTGGGAGCGATCGAGTTCGTGTCCAGAGCGCATGATCAGGGAATTTACTTTGATTTACAGAATGTTTTTGACTATAAAACAGTGGAAGAGCTTTCAGAATTTATTGAAAATGGTGACACAGAGACGATTCATTTCGGAGATGCAGATTTCACAAAGATCAACGAATTGCTCCGTCATAATATGAATGAGACTGTTGCACTTCCACAGCGAAAAGATATCGGTAATATCATGCTTACCGGAGCCACCGGATATTTGGGAATACATATACTTGCGAACTTCCTGGAGAATGACAATGGGGTCGCATATTGTCTTGTCCGCGGTACGGATCCGGATAACAGCAGAAAGCGATTGATGGATGCACTCATGCACTATTTTGGGAACAGATATGTGCATACTGACAGAATCGAAGTATTTTGTGCAGATCTGTCGAAGGATCGATTTGGCATGGCGGAGGAATACGATCAGTTATTGTCCTGCGTTGATATGGTCATTCATACGGCTGCCAGTGTAAAACATTACGGTTCATATAAATATTTTTATGAAAACAATGTTGAAACGACAAAACGTGTCGTTCAATTCTGTAAAGATGCAGGAGCAAAACTGGTTCATTCTTCAACTTTAAGTATCTCAGGTACACATTTAGTCGATGGTCTGCCTGTTGAATCCGAAGAGAATCTTAAAGTATTTGATGAAGATGATCTGTATATAGGTCAGCAGCTGGATAATGTTTATATTCGCAGTAAATTTGAAGGAGAAATGGCTGTGATGACAGCGATGACAGAAGGTCTCCAGGCAAATATTATGCGTATGGGCAACCTGACAAACCGGTCTTTGGATGGTATGTTCCAGAAAAATCATGAATCAAATGCATTTTTACAAAGAATCAAAGCGATACTGGAATTGGGCGTGTGTCCGGATTATCTTATGGAGTATTATCTGGAATTTACACCGATTGATGAGGCGGCCGAGGCTGTCATGACTTTGGCAAGACATTTCAGTATGAAACAGACGGTTTTCCATATCAGTAATATTAAGCATGCGAAAATGAAACAGCTTGGTGAAGATTTTGGCAAGCTGGGATATGTATTGAAGGCTGTAGATGGAGTGAAGTTTGCGGAAGCTTTGACGGCTACGACAAAGCAGAAGGGTAAAGAGCATATATTTAATGCATTTATCACCGATATTGATGAGAATAACCAGCTGAATACGATTGGTGACATCTATCCAGACAGCAATTATACGGCAGGTTATCTTCGTGCACTTGGATTTGAATGGAGTGAGATCGATATAGAGTATTTGACGAAATATGTATCTTACTTCGAAAAAATAGGTTACTTTGGGGGGAAAGAATGAAGAAGGGGCAAGTGAATGAATTTCACAGACATAGAACATTAAAAGAGCTTTTGATTTTTGGTGCGGAAACATATCCGGATGAGCCGGCTTTTTTGTACAAAGAAAAGAAAGATGAAGTTGTGATCAGTTACAGAAGGTTTAAAGAAGATGTGGACGGACTGGGAACATGGTTGTATCAGAATGGATATAAAAACTGCAGAATAGCGGTTTTCGGAGAGAACAGCTATCAGTGGATCTTAACATATTTTGCCGCCGTATGCGGTAAAAATATGATTGTTCCGATTGATAAGGATATTTCTCCGGAAGGGGCTGCGGATATCCTGACAGACAGTGAGTGCAGATTTATGATTTATTCACATCAGTACGCAGATATTGCACAAATTATTGACGGGATGAATCTGGAGAATGTGAGACTATGCAGCATGAAACAGCTTCCGGAATTGATTGATGAAGGAAGAAAATTGATAGCTGCAGGAAATTCGGAATATATGCAGGAGAATATAGGAGAAGATGATCTTGCGTCCATTGTCTATACATCCGGGACAAGTGGAAAGAGTAAAGGTGTAATGATGAGTCATCGCAATTTTTGTGCGAATACCTATGGCTCATGTGATGCAGTTGATATAAAGCGGGGCACAGCATTGCTGCTGCTGCCTTTGCATCACACCTTTGGCCTGGTGACCAACGTGTTCAGTGCAATTGCTTACGGATATCCGTTATATATTAACCGAAGCCTGAAACGGCTTCTCCCGGATATTCAGAAAGTAAAACCTTATTTATTATGTTTAGTGCCGCTGATGATTGAAGTCATGCATAAAAAAATCTGGGATACCGCACGCAAAGAAGGAAAAGATGTCACTTTGAGAAGGATGATGAAAATCAGCGATGTACTTCTGAAATTTGGAATTGACCTGAGAAGAAAATTTTTTAAATCGGTGCTGGATGCATTTGGCGGTAATCTGGAATTGATCGTTTCCGGAGGCGCTCCCATTGATGAAAAATATATCCGGGATTTTCGATCTCTGGGGATTAATGTTCAGAATGGATACGGAATTACTGAGTGTGGTCCGGTTGTTGCTGTTACCAGAGGAAAATTCCCTACAATAGGAAGTGTCGGGACACCGCTGTGCTGTAATCAGATCAAGATATCGGATGAGGGAGAGATTCTTGTCAGCGGTGAGAATGTTATGGCTGGATACTATCATAATGAAGAGGAGAATAAAAAAGCTTTTGATGGCGAATGGTTTCATACCGGAGACTTGGGTTACATTAAGAATAAAGAACTGTATATTACGGGAAGGATTAAAAATCTTATTATCTTGAGTAACGGTGAAAATCTTTCAGCGGAGTCCATCGAAGATAAAATCTACAGCAGTATTCCATATGTCAAAGAAGTCATTGCCTATGGAGAAAATGGCGTGATTGTTGCAGAAGTATATCTGGATGAAGAAAAAGCGGATGGAAAAGAGCATATCCATGAAGATATCAGAGCATTGAACAGACAGCTTCCTCAAGTAAAAACTATCGGAAAAGTTGTGATACGAGATACGGAATTTCCAAAAACAAGTACAAAGAAAATAAAAAGATATAAGGAGAATTAATATGTTAGAAACTTTAACAAAAATTATCAGAGAACATACAGGTGATGAAAGCATTGTAATTAATGAAGATATGGATTTAAAAGCGGACTTGGGACTTAATTCGCTTGAATTGGTCAATCTCGTCTGCGTTGTTGAGGATGAATTTGATATCGAGATTCCGGATCGCAATATTAAGGATTTCAGAACAGTGAAAGATGTGATTGAATTTATCGAAGAACAGTTATAAAAGATGTGATTTGCGATAGATTAGGGGGAATTAAACATGTCAGGATTTGTTGAGCTGAAAGATGTACATAAGATATATCAGATGGGTGAAGTAGAAATCCGAGCAGTTGACGGGATTGATTTTTCTATTGATCAGGGAGAATTTGTAGTTATTGTAGGACCAAGCGGCGCCGGAAAAACGACAGTTTTAAATATTCTGGGAGGAATGGATAAAGCATCTTCCGGCTCTGTCATGGTCGATGGAAAAAATGTGGCAGAATACTCAAACAAGGAATTGACACGGTTTCGAAGAGATGATATCGGATTTGTATTTCAGTTCTATAATCTGGTGCAAAACCTTACAGCGAAAGAAAATGTGGAACTGGCAGCTCAGATTTGTAAAAATCCTTTGGAGGCGGTTTCTGTATTGACAGAGGTAGGCCTTGAAGGACGTATTGATAATTTTCCGGCACAGCTTTCCGGCGGAGAGCAGCAGAGAGTAGCGATAGCGAGAGCATTAGCAAAAAATCCAAAATTGTTATTATGTGATGAACCAACAGGAGCCTTGGATTATCAGACTGGAAAACAGATATTAAGACTGCTGCAGAGGACATGCTGGGATAAAAAAATGACAGTTATTGTCATCACTCATAACTCAGCGATTGCTGCGATGGCAAACCATGTTATTGAAATAAAAAACGGACGTGTTGCACGAGAGTATTATAATGAAGATCCTCTCCCGGTAGAGAAGATTGAATGGTAAAAGAAACTGAGGAGAGTGGAGAATGAAAAAAGCACAGTGGATTGATTTATTCCGCGGAATCAGAAAAAGTATAGGAAGATATCTTTCGCTTTTATTTATTGTAGCATTGGGCACTGCCTTTTTTGCAGGCGTACGTTCAGCCGAGCCGGATATGATTGCGTCAGCGGATAAATATTATGATGAATCAAGTCTGATGGACGTTCGTATCATTGGAACGTTAGGTCTCACAGAAAAGGATGTAGAAGCCATCGAAGCAGTTGAGGGGATTATAAAGGCTGAAGGCGGATATTCTATGGAGGTTCTGTCGATTTTTGACGATGAAGAAATGGTCTTTAATGTGATGTCCGCAGGAGAAAGTATAAACCGGATGACGCTTTGGGAAGGTTCTATGCCGGAAAAAGAAAATGAATGCTTTATGGATCAAGGATTCATGATCTATAAAGGATATGAAATAGGGGACACGGTTACATTGACCGATGAATCCGGAAATAAACCGGAAAATTTAAAGACAGATACGTTTACAATTGTCGGAAGCGGAACCTGGTCCTGGTATTTATCATGGAGTCGTGGATCGGCATCCATTGGTAATGGATCTCTGGCAGCATTTATGGTCGTTCCTGAAGAGAGCTTTGATATGGATTACTATACGGAAATTTATGCTATGGTAAATGGCGTAAAAGGCCTGAGTACATATTCAGATGCTTATGATGAGGCAGTAAAACTTGTGACAGAGCGTATCGAAGAAATTGCAGGAGAACGATGCATTATTCGTCACACGGAGGTCTACGAAGATGCGGAGAAGGCATTGTCCGATGCAAGGGAAAAAGTAGCATCAGGAGAACAGGCGCTGGCCGATGCGGAGAAAGAGCTGGAAGATGGCGGCAAAGCTTACGAAGAAGGAAAAAAAGCTTATGAAGAGGGATTGAAAGAATTTCAATCCGGCAAAAGCGAATGGGAGAAAAATAGTAAGGAACTGGCGGCTTCCAAAATTCGTCTGCAGCAGGGACAGATAGAGTATAACAATGGTGTTCAGGCTTTGAATCAGGCGAAAGAGGCATTGGATTATGGAAAAAGAGAAGTAGAAAAACAGGAAGTCCAGTTGAAAGAAAGCATGATCCAGGTAGAGAAGGCTAAGGAGCAGATCGCAGGTGCAGAACAGCAAATCGAGCAGGCTCAAAGTCAGATTGATGCAAAAGAGCGTGAGTATCTGGCAGCGAAATCCGAATATGATAAGCAGGCAGCTTTATATGAGGAAGAAGCTTCAAAAGTAAGAGCTTTGGAAGCACAACTTTCCGATATCAGACAGCAAATATCATACAAACAAAATGAGATCGGGGACCTTCAGAACCAGTTGAAACAGGTTGAGCAGGAAGAAGGAACCGACAGTGAGAAATATCAGAGCATTGCGGCGCAGATCAGTGCAAAGCAGTCAGAGTTGGAAAATCAGCAGTCAGAGGCAGAAAAATTACAGGCACAGTATGATGCGGCTGAGTCCGAATTACAGTCTGCAAAAAAAGAATTAGATCAGGCATGGATACCATTGCAGTCAGCCGAACAAGAATTAAACGCTGCAAAAAATGAGCTATCTGTAAAAAGACAAGAATTATCCGCGCAGAAAGAACAGATCGCAGAGGCTGAACGAAATATTGAAAATGGGAAACAGGCGCTTGAAGAGGCAAAAAAAGAGATTACTGAGAATGAAAATCTGATCGCACAAAATAGTGCACAACTGGATGTCGCAAAGAATGAGCTGGATGCCGGAATGAAGGCTATTGAAGATGGTGAAGGGCAACTAGCAGCAGCAAAGAATCAGTTGGATGAAGCAGAAGAGAAACTGAATAAAGCTCAGGAAGAACTCTTAAAAGCCAGAGAAGAGCTGGAAAAAGGCTGGAAAACATACAAAGAAGAAGCAGAAAAAAATGAGCGGAAACTGGAGGAAGCCAGAGAACAGATTGCAGAGGGAGAAAAACAATTAATTGAATTAGAAGAAGGAAAATGGTATGTTCTGGGAAGAGATACAATACAAAACAGTGTGGAATACGGGATGGATGCAGAGCGTATTGGAGCCATTGGCAATGTACTTCCGTTAATTTTTTTCCTCGTAGCAGCATTGGTGAGTCTGACAACAATGACACGTATGATCGAAGAGGAGCGAACACTCATCGGAACAATGAAAGCATTGGGATACAGTAAATTGACTATTGCGGCTAAATATATTTTATATGCATTCAGTGCAACATTGATTGGCGGTGTTTTTGGTGTATTGTTTGGTTCGAAGGTACTGCCGTATGTTATCATGAAAGCCTACGGAATTCTGTACAGTAATGTGCAATACATTGTAACTCCGATCCACTGGGATTTGTGTGTGATTTCAATTTTAATGGCATTAGTTTGTACTGTGGGAGCAACGATTGCGGCATGCTATAAAGAGTTATTGTCCACACCGGCAGCGCTTATGAGACCTCCGGCACCAAAACAAGGAAAGCGGGTATTTCTGGAACGTATTCCATTCATTTGGAAGAACTTAAATTTCAGTATGAAATCTACAATTCGTAATCTGGTACGTTATAAGAAGCGATTTTTTATGACGGTCATAGGCATCGGGGGCTGTATGGCAATACTTCTTGTCAGCTTTGGTCTCAAAGATTCGGTTGCAGAAATTGCAAAAAACCAGTATAAGAATATTTGGACCTATTCCGCTTTGAGTGGAATTCAGGAGAAGGCAGTGGAAGAGCAGAAAGCAGAGCTGGACACGGTTGTTAACAATAACAGTAATATTAAGAGTGCAATGCTTGCAAAACTATTGTCTGTCGATGTATTTACAGAGAAGGCGGAGAAAACGGCTCAGGTCTATGTGATTGAAGATATACAAAAAATGGAAGAATATCTCGATCTTCATGGACGCGTGACAAAGGAAAAATGTACGTTGACAGATGATGGTGTCATTTTAAGCGAAAAACTTGCATCTGTGATGGGGGTTGAAGAAGGCGACCTCGTGACACTTAAAATCAGTGATACAAAAAATGCAGAGGTACTCGTTACAGGTGTTGCAGAGAATTATATGAACCATTATGTCTACATGACACCGGCGGGATATGAAAATATATTTGAAGAAGCACCAAAGTACAATCAGATCTTTTTCAAATTTGAGGACGATGTTGAAGAAAAGGGCGAACAGGAAATCGCACAATATCTTTTAGAAAAAGAGTGGATTGAATCCATCACTCTGGTCAAGGATATACAAAAATCCATCGATGACATGATGAATGCTTTGAATCTTGTAGTATGGGTACTGATTATTTCAGCCGGATTGTTAGTGTTTGTCGTATTGTTTAACCTGAACAATATTAATATTTCTGAAAGAAGACGTGAACTGGCCTCCTTGAAAGTTTTAGGCTTTAGTGACATTGAAGTTGCCATGTACGTATATCGTGAAAATATATTCCTTACTCTGTTTGGTATATGTATCGGTGTCGTTATGGGAAGCTGGTTACACAAGTATTTGATTTTGACCTTAGAAGTTGACATGATCATGTTCGGACGTCAGATCAATCCAATGAGTTATGTCTACAGTATTATTCTTACAGTTTTATTTGCAATGCTTGTTAATATCAGTATGTTCTATAAACTTCGTCAGATTGATATGGTAGAATCATTGAAGAGTGTTGAGTAATCGTATATGAGGCACATAGATGAAATAATCTATGTGTCTCTTTTTTTAAAGATTGCCATACCTGTAATTTAAGCAGAAGATATGATGTTTTTTAAAATCTTTTTTGCAGGA
>JAEDDO010000208.1 GCA_016298055.1 Frisingicoccus sp. | reverse complement strand
ATGAGCATCCCGATCTTTTTCAGCTGTTTTCCCAGCTCCTTAATGTCAAAGCAGACGATCCGGTTATTGATATCCACGTTTGTCCGGTGGTTGAACACATTCAATGAACCGGTAACGTAAATTTCCAGTGCGGTTGCCAGCCGCTGTGCCTCCGGTTCATCCTGCCCCCGGAGCAGGTCATACAGATCCTGAAGGATCGGCATCTTCTCCGGCACCGGATCGGAAAGATATTCCTGATACACAAGACGCACACACCGGTCAATGATGGTCTTTTCCACCGGTTCCAGACCGTTCTTTCCTCCCACGATCAGCTCACAAAGAGATAAAATAAAATCCGATTTCAGCGATAACGGATTATCCTCCTCGGAATAGTTAAGGTTTAAGTCCATCGGGTTGATATACTGGGTCGACACCGGTGAGATACGGACTACCTGCCCATGCAGTGCCTGCACCAGCGGGTAATACTCTGCTTCCGGGTCGCAGATGATAATGTCATCTTCCGTAATGAGGAAGCAGTTGGTAATCTCCCTTTTTGCAGAGAAGGATTTACCGGAACCCGGAGTACCTAAGATCAGCCCGTTTGGGTTTTTAAGCCGCTTCCGGTCCACCATGATCATGTTGTTGGACAAGGCATTCAGACCATAATAAAGGGCTTCCCCTTCCTGGAACAGTTCCTGTGTCGTGAATGGCACAAAGATCGCTGTTGCCGAGGTGGTAAGCCCACGCTGGATCTCGATTCTGTTTACTCCCAGTGGGATACAGGACATCAGCCCCGCTTCCTGCTGGTAATCCAGAGGACGCAGGGAACAGTTATATTTCTGTGCGATGCCCTGCACCTGGAAAATGTTGTTATCCAGTTTCTGCCGTTTCTTTGCCGTATTCATCACAAGGACAGTGACAAGGAACATCCTCTCATTCCTGGACTGGAGGTCTTCCAGAAGATTTTTCGCTTCTTCCCCATAGGTCACAAGGTCGGACGGCAGCACATCCATGTCATAACCGGAGCGTACTGCCCGCTTCTGCTCCTCAATCTTCATCTTGTCCAGGTCAGAGATTTTACTCTTGATCATCTTGATGGCAGAGGTCTGGTCAATGGACTGGATATGGATATTCACATTGATACTCTCATCCACATCCAGAAAATCCGCCAGCATACGGTCGGTCAGTTCCGGTGCGAGGATCTGCAGGTAGCTGACGCTTCCCAGTGTCTTTCCCATCATAAAGGAAGAATTCTTTGAGAAGTTAAAGGATGTCGGTGCGATAAAATCCTTTGTCTTAAGCCCCGTCTGCGGAAGCATCTTATAATTGAACCGGAACGGCTCGATCCGGTCCTGATTGAACACATGGTACATGATCTCAAGACGCTCCACCCCGTTCAATGGATGAGCCTGTGCCCCAAGCACTTTAAAGTTGTTGAGGATATCCGCCTCAATCCGCTCAAGCCTCGGTCTTGCCACCTTTAAACTCTCCGCTTCAATCCCGAACGTAATATACTTTGATTTCACCAGACCGTTATTCCCTTTGGAAAGCTGGTTCTTTAACATCGTCCGGTATTCTTCCCGGATCTCATTAAAATCATCGTTCTGGTCCGGAATATCAATGCTCTTTTCAAACTCTGCCACATCCACCTGCTGGTTGATAAAAGACAGCTGCACACTGATGGACGAGTCAAAGTAATTCAGGAAATCACAGTAATTCTCAAAGATCGTGGTCTTATCCTCATTCAGGGCAAGCTGGTAATTGATATCGTAAAACTGTACGGTTTTGGAAAAAAAGTTCTTCGATACCTGGCAGATGCCATCCGCAAACATCCGCTGGTACGGGATGCTCTGCTGGGCAGTATGGGGAATGTTCTTCTGCCGTTTTCTTTCCTTCTCCTGTTTTTTCCTAAGCTTTTCCTTTTCCCTTTCCTTTTTGTCGTTTCTTTTTCTTCTTTCCTGACGGTTTTTTCTTGCCGCCGCTTCCAGGCACTGCTGCTGTGCCTGTTTCTTCTTTTTTGCCATCCGGCACACCCTCCTTCTTTACGAGGGAATCCACCGCCTGATAGAAGTTCTCCGTCTTGTACGGACGTTTCGCCGGACAGAGGAATTTCTGGCGGATGATATTTCCCATCACTTTTTCAAAAGGGAGACCGTCTTTTTCATACATTGCCATAAAGAAAAATGGCAGCATGACAGTTACCATAAGGATCGCTGACACACTGGAACCAAGGGGTTTCTTTGCCAGCAGGTATAACGGGACTCCCACTACTGCGGCAAGCGAAAAAAAGATCAGCTGCCGCTTTGTCAGGTTCAATGCTACTTTTGTCTTGACCTTGGTAAGGTCTTTGGGTACTGGTACATACGCCATAGGTAGTACTCCTTTCTTTTCCTGCCCATCAGTGGGCATTGAATATTGATTTACTGAGGCTTCCGGTCTTAAACAGTGAAAATGCCAGTACGACCGTATATGCCGCCACTGAAAACATTGCCCCATGCAGGTTCGTGGATATGGTCATCGCATTGACCAGTACGGAATAAATACCGACACAGACCAGCATGAAGAATCCCTGAAATGCCAGGGCGAACAAGCCTTTCAGATAGTTGTTCCCGATATTGCCCCATTCCTTATTGGTCATGGTGGCAAACGGGATCGGTGCCACGGAAGTATAAAGGTAGATCTCAATCATCCTGCCATACATGATCACCGTGATAATCACGGAGAGGATGCTCATGGTAAGGCTGATAAGAAGTGTTTCCATTGCCAGTAAAAACAGTTCCCCGATCTCCATTTCTTCCAGAGATTCCGTCAGGGTAGCAATGGCGGCAGAAGCATCCACCGCCGTACTTCCGGAGATCACACCGGCTGCACCATTTACGATGTGCTGCCCCACATCAAATACCGCCATTGTGATATTAAATGTGTTCGTCACAAGGTAAATCGCCACATATGCCTTAAAGATCCAGAGAAAAATGTTGTAAGTTTCAAACTCATGGAAGTTATTCTTCTGTGTGACCATCGTGATCAGCTCATAACAAAGCACGAACGT
>JAEDDO010000207.1 GCA_016298055.1 Frisingicoccus sp. | reverse complement strand
CCCGGACTAGATCCTTAGTCTAGCGCGTATGCCAATTCCGCCACAACTGCGTTTTTCAAGTGCTGCTCTTAACAGCAAAGTTATAATATCATACCTTGTGATAAAATGCAAGGAATTTTTTGAAAAATTTACAAAATTCTTCTTTTTGATTTTTGGGGATGACAGAAGGACAGGGTGACAAGAGGCACACAACAGAAATGAAAGGCATATAATAAGTAAGATTGTGATCATGGAAAGTAAAAATGGAAGAGATTGTTCATTATGTGAAACCGGAACTTCTTGTTGTGGCTATCGTTTTATATTTCATTGGCGGAGAACTGAAAAAATCAGAAAGAATAAAAGATAAATATATTCCATTGATTCTGGGGGCGATAGGTATTGCTTTTGCATCTGTGTGGGTAGTCGCAACACTTCCGCTGAAAAATTTACAGGATATTGCCATGGCAGTGTTTGTAGCTGTTGTACAGGGTATTCTTGTTGCCGGCCTTAGCACTTACGTAAATCAGATCATCAAGCAGCTGAATAAAGAAAATTGAGGTGGAGGTAGAATGATGGCATTAAAAGTAATTGATATCAGTTATGCTCAGGGCAAGGTGGATTTTGAAGCAGTCAGGAAAAATGTTGATGGTGTGATCATCCGATGCGGATATGGTGATGACATCCCGAATCAGGATGATGCATGGTGGGAACGCAATGCCTCTGAATGTGAACGCCTGGGTATTCCCTATGGTGCCTATCTTTATTCCTATGCGATGAGTCGGAGCCAGGCTGCGTCGGAAACAAATCATATTTTAAGACTCATTCGGGGAAGAAAATTGGCGTATCCGGTTTATATTGATCTTGAGTATGAGCCGATGCGGCAGGTATTTCGTCCGGAATGGTTTATTGAGATGGGAGAAAAGATTGAGGAATCGGGATATTGGTTTGGCATTTATGCGAATCTTGACTGGTTTCGCAGTGTTATTGGAAATCGTTTGGATCGTTTTACCCGGTGGGCAGCTCAGTATAATGATACTTTAGATACCTACGCAGATATGTGGCAATACACGAACAAAGGAAGGGTGGCGGGGATTTCCGGTAATTGTGATATGAATATATGTTATCGGAATCTGCCTGATGAGATTCGCAGGGGATGGCAGACCGATAGCCATTTATCCGACACGGATGAAGCATGGATATTAGAGACGGCCATGGATGTTATACGTGGAGACTATGGAAACGGAGAGGAAAGAAGAAGGGCATTGGGTTCCAGGTACGAAGTTGTGCAGAGAAAAGTAAATGAGCTTATGGAAAAAAACAGCTTTGATTGAAATATATGCTTGACGTAAAATGAATACTTGGTTACAATAAAGAAAACGGTCGTTAGCATAAGCGGAGGATAGAGACTATGAGTAAAGCATCAACAAGAGATAAAATATTAGATGCAGCATTAACATTATTTTCAGAGAAAGGCTATGATGGAGTTGGTGTGGATTTGATTGGGGAAAGAGCCGGAATTAAAGGGCCTTCTCTATATAGACATTTTAAGGGAAAAGAAGATATATTGAATTCTCTCATTGAGAAAGTTGGAGCCTATTATGAATTAAACTTTGGTTCAGAAAATCATCTTGGTGGGATTCCTGAATCTATGGAAGAACTTTTAACTTTTTCAATGGAGAGAATTCGTTTTACAATGCATGATGAGATGCTTCAAAAGATAAGAAGAATTTTAGTGATAGAACAGTTTCGCAATCCGCGGATTGCAGAACTGACGTCAAAACATCATATGGATGGTCTTCAGGGAATGTTTCAGAAAATTTTTGAAGCTATGATGAAGAAGAAAATACTGAAAATGGATGATGCAGAAACCATGGCTTTGGAATTCGTGGCTCCGGTATCGCTGTTGATTCACACCTATGACAGACAGCCGGAGAGGGAAGCGGAAGTCACTGAAAAAATTAAAAAGCATTTTGAACATTTTGCAAAGGTGTATGGAAACTGATTGTATTTCAAATATAAAATTTATGTAACAGTGGAGAGGGGGATTGCTTTGCTGAAGATTGCTATCTGTGATGACAGAGAAGAAGACAGAGAGGTTGTGTATACACACGTACAGCATTTTTGCGAGGAAAGGTTACAGCAGGCTGAGATAAAAGTGTTCTCGCATCCGGATACTCTGATTTACGAGTGTGAAAAATTTTGTCCTCATATTTATATTCTGGATATTGTGATGCCTATGATTAATGGAATACAGGCGGCAAGGGAACTTCGATGGAATCAGCCGGAAGCACAGATTATTTTTGTCACATCTGAGAGATCCTTTGCATTGGAGTCTTTCGATGTAAATCCGATTAATTATATCTTAAAGCCGGTAAAAAAAGAAAAGCTGTTTGCGACATTGTCCCTGGCCATGAAACATATCCACCTTGAGGAGGAAAAAACAGTCACGCTTAAAGTGAAAGGCGGATATCGTACATTGCATCTGAACGATATTATGTATATGGATTATCGGAATCATGTGGTGAGTTATCATCTGTTATCCGGTGAAATAATTTCTACCAGTACACTTCGCATCGGCTTTACGGAATATTTGAATCAGAATCATGCCGGAGGGGATTTTGTGCAGTGCCATGAGTCTGTGGCTGTAAATGTCCGGTTTATTGATAGACTTACGAGAACAGATATTATTGTGAGAAATCAGGAGATTCTTCCTGTATCAAAAAGCCGGTATTCGCAAGTGTTTGAGGAGTATATGAGTTATAGATTCCGTTGATGGAATTGCAAAGGATGTTTGGCAACAATTTCTTTAATATTAAAATATTCTTTTTCGTAACGGGGATGGAAGGAGCGCAATATATTGATGATATCACTTCTGGAAAATTGTAATAAATAACATTGTTCTTCCCAGATAAGGTCAATATATTGACGAATCCTGTCGATTCCCTGAAGATTCATATCCATTTTAAATACCGGATAGTCCATAGTTATGATATGATCTGTTGGTGCAAATTTTACATCATAATATAGAAAAAAGCCGGGTAATGCTTTTTCAAC
>JAEDDO010000206.1 GCA_016298055.1 Frisingicoccus sp. | reverse complement strand
TTTCGAACACCATATCCCTGTCCGAGACGGTCCATGGTCGCCTTTACAATGGAAAGTCCCACACCGCTTCCGCCATATTCTCTCGTTCTCGCCTTATCCACTTTATAGAATTTCACCCAGATCTGGTCGATATCCTCTTCCGGAATCGGTTCTCCCGTATTATAGACGGAAACACGTGCCTGATTGCCTTCTTTTCGGACATTGACCTCAATGATCCGATCCCCATCAATATGATTCAGCGCATTCGACATATAGTTTGAAAAGGCTTCCTCGATCAAATAGACATCGCCCCAGACGTAAATCGGCTCATCCGCATTAAATATAAGAACCGCTTCCTTCTGTCTGAAAAGTATCTCTGCGTTGGACAGAATATTATCGATGGTCGCAACAATATCAAATCGTTCCATAGAAACATTCTCTGTACCGAATTCAATCTGATTCAGATCCAGAAGTTTTTTGACAAGCATATTCATCTTGCCGGCCTCATCCATGATAACTTCACAATAAAATTCCCGGCTCTCCGGATCATCATTGATATTTTCCTGAAGACCTTCCGCATAGCCCTGAATCAATGCAATCGGTGTTTTCAGCTCATGAGACACATTTGACAGAAATTCCTTTCGCATCTCATCAATCTGCATCTTCTGCTCCAGTTCCCTCTTAAGCTGCACATTGGCACTTTTAAGCTCGCCCAATGTCTTTTCCAATGTCTCGGAAAGGGTATTGATACTGTCACCGAGAATCCCGATCTCATCCTCCGTCGTCACCGGATATTTCTGTTCAAAATCCAGATGGGACATCTTCTGGGCAATCTTTGCCAAAACAAGAATCCTCTCCGTAAATCGCTTTGATATAAAAAGCATGGCCAGGAAACTGATAATACACACACACATGGTTACATAAATAAAAAACCGGCTTGATATCTGGGCACTCTCATGAATACTTTCCACAGATGCACGAAGCATGGCGTAATTCCCGTCACCCATATGCCCGAGCAGATAGATATAATAGGCATTCATACGATTCACATAGATCTTCTTTAACGTGTATGTCTCTGTTTCCTTCAGCACCGTCACATCATCCTGTGACTGAACATAATCTCTGTAAATAGCAAAATTCTGTACATCATAATCACTGTCCGAATTATTCCCGCTGGAAGAAAACAGAACCTGCATATCATACATCGTCTGACCATTTATGATTCGTTTATTACCGATCCGGTACAGCAGGATACCGATATTGTTACTCTGACTGAGCTGTTCCATGGATAATTCCATATCAAAGAAATCACTCAGAGCCGTAATGTTTCGCTCACTGAACCAACTGTAAACGCTGCCTTTTTCCGTATCACCATTCTCTTCCTCCTGATCAAGGGAAGTATTCAGCGCATTATACATCTTATTGATCTGATTAAAAACACTGATCAATGTTTTCTGCTTTCCCGAAACATAATAATCCACCAGAAATAAACTGTTGACCAGTACAGAAATCAACATCGTCACAAGTACCGTTGTCATCAGCGTAACAGACAGCTTGACCCTTAATGACTTTTCCATAGGCTGCCAGCCTCCATTATTCATTCGTTACTTCAAATTTATATCCCATACCCCAGATGGTCTTTATATACTTACCCTGTTCTCCCATCTTGTTGCGCAGCTTTTTTACATGGGTATCGATCGTTCTTGCATCGCCAAAATAATCATAATTCCACACATTGTTCAAAATACGCTCTCTTGATAATGCAATTCCCTGATTCTCAATGAAATAGGCAAGCAGCTCAAATTCCTTAAAACTCAGCTCGATCGGCTTGTCTCCGACAAAAACTTCATGGGCATTCTTATCCATGCGAATATCTCCTACCGTGATAATTCCGTCATTATTCCCCATATTGCTTCTCCGAAGTATGGCCTCAACTCTCGCCACAAGGATCTTAGGGCTGAAAGGTTTTGTCACATATTCATCCACACCAAGCTCAAATCCGAGAAGTTCGTCCCGTTCATCCGCCTTCGCCGTCAGCATAATGATCGGCACCTTCGATGTCTTTCGCACCTCCCGGCATACTTCCCATCCGTCCATCTTCGGCATCATAACATCAAGAATCAAAAGTCCTATCTCTTTATCACTATAAAAAATATCCATAGCTTCCTCGCCGTTGGATGCTTCTAATACGTCATAACCTTTTTTACTCAAAAAATCCCGTACAAGCTTACGCATACGGCTTTCATCGTCGATCACAAGAATCTTGCAGTTACCCATAGATTTTCTCCTTTCAGGTGTTCTCTAATCAATTACAAATTTTATTTATTATACCGAATAATTATGACCATATTGTGAAAAAAAGATTTTTCTGTCAAAATAATTTAAAAATCTTTCACCCTATTCCATTCTATGTTATAATAGTTGAAAATATATACGAGGTGAAGAATGTTGAAACTACTTATGGATAGAATTCTATCTGAAGGAAGAGCTCTCAGTGATTCTGTACTGAAAGTTGACGGTTTTTTAAACCATCAGGTAGATGCGGATTTAATGCAGGAAGTCGGCAAGGATTTCTATGAATATTTTAAGGATTATGGTATTACACGCGTACTTACTATTGAAAGTTCCGGTATCGCACCGGCTGTATATACCGCTCAGGCACTGAAAGTTCCTATGGTCATTCTCAAAAAACAGACATCCAAGATTCTGAATGGCGATGTTTACCAGACGAATATCAAGTCTTTTACAAAAGGTACAAGCTATGAACTGACACTTTCCAGTAACTATATTAACAAAGAGGATCGTGTTCTCATCATCGATGATTTTCTTGCCAACGGCGAAGCTGCCACAGGTGCCGCACGTCTTGTTGAGATGGCGGGTGCTACCATTGCCGGAATCGGGATCCTGATTGAAAAGTCATTCCAGAACGGCCGCACAAAACTTGAGAATGCCGGTTATCATGTTTATTCTCAGGCTCGTATTGCCCGTCTCGGTGAAGGTATTATTGAATTTGTTGAAGAAGATAAATAGATATAAAAAATCCATGAGTTTCTCCCGAAG
>JAEDDO010000205.1 GCA_016298055.1 Frisingicoccus sp. | reverse complement strand
CTCCCTCTCGTATTATGAGAGATTCTGTCCATTCGTTTCATTAAATTCTTAAATAAGGTTTGGTTTATAAATTGAAAAAAGTGTATGAATTACAGACTTTATGCTTAAGGAAAAAGCTGTAATTTAGAGAGTGTCTTTGCCACACCATCATTTTCACAACTGTCACAGACCATGTCTGCAATCCATGTCTGCAATTTCAAGAATTGCAGGCTCAGAGTTTCCCATTGCCATCCCAAGACCGGAAATCTCCAGAATTTCCGCATCATTCATGCTGTCTCCAAAGGCAATTGTATCAGAAATATCTGCATCAAGATAGGTGAGAAGCCTGGAGACAGCATTTGCTTTGGTGATACCCTTTACACCAAAATCGCCAAATAATGCCTCTTCATCTTTTCCACCCCATGTTCCGTGCTGTAAGTCAGGAAAGGCTTCTTTTCCATCAAGAAAATCCTGATAACTGTGTCCGTTTGCTCTTGCACGGCGTATGGCAGTGACTGCAGAATCCGGCAGGCGGTTTTCATAATCTACAAGTGTACCATCAATATCAAGAAAAATGATTTTTGACATTTGGGAATATCCTCCTTATCGTCTGTAAATAAAGCGTTCTCCTAGTGAGGGGATATGCCATTTGGCGGAAGAATTGTATTGCATAAAGGTTCGTGCAAATTCCAGCGGATCGGCAGTATTTCCGAAGAACATATCGAAATGCGTCGGCACTGTCAAATCTGCATGAAGAATGCCTGCAAGCTGTGCAGCTTCATTGAAATTCAGATTGCCGATGCAGTTTCGGGCAGTCCGGAAGTAGTCCTGTCCATTGATCGGTGGGAAGAAGATATGCGGTGTTGGCAGCGTAAGCAGATCTTTAATGAGCTGCTGTGTCAGATAGGTATCGCCTAAATGCAGCAGCTGTATTCCGTTCATATCCAGATGGAATCCGAGAGAGAAATCATATCCGTTTTGATCTTTTTGGTGAACCGGATGTGCAGTTGAAACGGCAGAAATAGACAAATTCGGCAGATATAATGTCTGTTTTGCATGCATTGGTATAATTCGCTCGGTAGGAATGCCGATATCTGTGAGAACCGAACAGCAGGAAGCAGGAATGATAAAGCGGGTATGGGAATCACCCTTCGCAATCCCATTTACCGTTTCAACTGCTAAATGATCTGCGTGATTATGTGTACAGATAACATAATCTGCCTGTACCTGTTCCGGTGAAAACGGAGCTGGGTAGAAGCGTTTTGAGTTTCCAGAGGCATCAAAGTGGTCATTCAGCATTACATCAATATACACAGTGACGGCTCCTTTATATACAAATCCGCACTGACCGAGATACCAGAATGCAATTTCCTGTTCGTCGACTACGGTCTGCTCAATCTCCTGCAGCAAGGCTTCGCCGCTGCGGTACCATGTTCGATTCATCTGCATCACTTCCATTTCATTTTTCTCATTGTAGAAAAAAGCGTTTTTATTGTCAAGTGGGAATATAGTCAATAAAGTGGACAGGTAAAAATCAGGTGAAAAATAAATTTTCTGTCTGAATGGGAGACAAGCAGCGATTATGAGAATGCGGTCTGAGACAATTGTGAAGCCATTGATGTAGGAAAAAAGACTATGTTTCAATTGGTCGAGAGATTGATAAGAACGTCTGTCGGTTTCTTCCTTCTTAAGATATTTGAAGAAGCATGCGGCACAGAAGATATACAGGGAAGTCAAGGCATAAAAACACACAAGGGAAACTGTGTGTGTTATAATATATTTTGAAAACAGTTTTCTAAATATGTGGTATAACCGGAGAAAAGAGGGAAATATGAAGATCGGAATTGTAGGAAGCGGAAGCATTGTGAATGAAGCACTGCCGCTGCTGTCGGAATGTGGCTGGGAACCGGCGGCAATGTGCGGTACAAAGCGAAGTTTTGAAAAGGTTCAGCGCATTTGCCGTGAATACAGCATGGAATATGCGTCCTGCGATTATGTGCAGTTTTTACAACAGAAATCCTTTGATATCGTGTACATAGCTGTACCCAATCATCTGCATTATGTAATGACAAAGCAGGCGCTGGAAGCGGGAAAGCATGTTATTCTGGAAAAGCCTGTTACTACAAAATACGAAGAGGCAAAGGAACTGGCTGAACTTGCCAGGGAACGGAATCTGTTTCTGTTTGAAGCGATTTCTACGCTGTATCTGCCGAACTATGGGAAACTGAAGGAGTGGCTTCCGGAAGTTGGAGAAGTGAAAATCGTCAGCTGTAATTTCAGCCAGTACAGCCGCCGGTATGACCGGTTCAAGCAGGGCGAAATCCTGCCGGTATTTGACCCCAAAAATGCAGGCGGCGCCCTGATGGATCTGAATGTATACAACTTGCATTATGTTGTGGAATTGTTCGGCGCACCGAAACGGATCAGTTATTTACCGAATATCGAGCGGGATATTGATACCAGCGGTGTTTTGACACTGCAGTATGATACATTTCAGGCGGTCAGCATTGCGGCAAAGGACTGCTCCGCTCCATGCAGCTATGTGATTCAGGGAACAAAAGGATATCTGATGCAGGCCACTCCAGCGAACAGCTGCGGCGAAATTGTGTTAAGAAAGAATGACGGAACGGAGAAGCGGTTTGATGCTTCTCCTGCGCACAGACTGATGTCGGAATTCCGTTTGTTTGCTAAGGAAATCGGATCGGGGAACAGAGTATTTTGCTATCAGCAGTTGGAGCATACGCTGATTGTTGCTGATCTTCTGACAAGAGTATGTTCTGACAAAATGAAACATGAGTAAACAGGAAATTGAATTTACGCAAGGTTTTGTTTAGTTGGAGTCTAACAATGCTTTATTGATATTTAGTTATCCGAATGATGTGAAGCTACATTTAAGCATGACATTAGGGCTTTTTTTGTGTTCTATGAGCAGAAAGAATCTTTTTCGTGATATACGCAGAACGACAGAATCACTGTTGTGTGGAAATGAAGGATACACTGACATTTTGCTTCCACCAAAATTTCGGAGTATAAGACCAAAATGTCAGAGTTTGGGGCAAAATTCCGAA
>JAEDDO010000204.1 GCA_016298055.1 Frisingicoccus sp. | reverse complement strand
CATTTCCTATCCGACATTTTATAGAGATTTATTCCAACTGGCTAAATAAAGTGGGAACAGGTTCCGAGACTCACAAATATGAGTCTCGGAACCTGTCCCCATACTTATCCTGCAATCATCATACACAGCGGTATGGTGACAATTGATAATAATGTCGTAATTCCAAAAAGTTCTGTGCCGTAATAATCATCTCTGCCATAAAGAATCGCCATTGTAATCGTCATAGCTCCTGAGGGACAGGCCCCTGTCATAGCGGCAACGATCCGCATCTGTTCATCAATCGGTATATATCTTAATAATAGAGCAAAAATAGCCGGTGATACGACCGTCCGAAGAAGTACAACAAAAAACATCCGCTTCTTTCTCAGAGTTGCTCCCAAATTTAATTGAGCCATAATTGCTCCTGATAAAAGCATGGCCAACGGCGTATTCATATCTGCAATCGAATTCATGGCAAAGGAGATATTCGTTGGTATCTTCAACTGAAAGATAAAGCAGATCATCCCGCCGAACACAGCGATCAGACAGGGATTAATGAGCTTTTTCGGCTGAAAGCCAGAAGAATCCAAAAGCATGATACCGTGGGTCCAGCAAAAAATATGAAATGTTGCAACAAAAACGGTGGCATAAATAACGCCGATACTCCCAAAAATCGCATAACCTAACGGAATGCCGATAAAGCCACAATTCGTATATGTTACAGCAAATTTTTCTACTGCCATGTCGTATCCTTCCTTTTCATGAAGAAGGAAATGGGCCAATACAATAGAAATTAAATAACTCAGTACAGCCAGAGCAAACAAAATCCCCATATTTTTCAGTAAGGATGCATCATACTCCATCTGAAATGACATAAATATCAATATGGGATTTACTACCAGTGTACTTAAACGTGACAATTTTGTTTTCGTGTTATTGTCAATAATGCCCGCTTTATAGCATATGACACCGACAACCATAATAATAAATATCGATATGATTTTACCGAGCACGGTAGATACAACCATATTTTTTCTCCTTTAGTCAACTTCTAATGAAATACAGGCATTTTTTGTCACATCAAAAAGGCCTGTATCCGTCATCTTTAATTCGGGAATAACAGGAAGAGACATGAACGCAAGTGTCATCAGCGGATCGATCAATGGGTTCACTTTCAACTCTTCTTTAATTGTTTTATAAATATCCGAGAGTTTTTCTCCCACCCAGAGGCCGCTCTGATCGCTCATGATTCCGCCGATCACCATCGGCATGGTTTCGATGACTTGTCCGTTTTTTACCAGAGCGATACCGCCTTCCTGAGCGATGATCTGGTTTACTGCCGTTTCAATATCCTCGTCCGAAATTCCCACCGTAATAATATTGTGCGAATCATGTGCGATGGATATGGCAACAGCCCCCTGTTTTATCCCATAGCCGCGCAGAAAACCACAGCCCACATTACCGGTATTTTTATGTCGTTCAATGACAGCCACCTTCACAATATCCTGTTCGCTGTTCCAGACAAATTCACCCTCAGAATCAATATTGACTTCTGCTTCACTCTTTTTTGTCAGAATACCTCCCGGCAGAATATCAATCACATGAACATGTCCGGTTTTTAAATGTAACTTGAGCTTCTCAGCGGAAAAATCCTTCACATGAAAACTTCCGTGGACACATGTACTGTCCTGTCTTTCATATGGGAGAAGGTATCTGCCTTCACAGGCCGCTTCACAACCTTCAACAAATACCTGCTGAACTCTGAAGTCTTTCAGATCATCCACAAGAACAATATCTGCTCTTCGTCCGCATGCAATCGCTCCACGATCATCAAGCCCATAGCACTCTGCCGCGTTCAAAGTCGCCATCTGTATCGCTGTGATTGGATCTATACCATTTTTCACACATAAACGCAGGTGTTTATCCATATGTCCCTCATTCAACAGCGTATGCATATGAAAATCATCTGTGCACAAAAGGCATCTGCGGCTATTATAAGGCGTCACGCCATGCAGCAATGTCTCCAGATTCCGGCAGGCTGAGCCCTCTCTTAAAATCACATACATGCCGCGAGAAATACGTTCATTCATCTCTTCCACCGTGGAACACTCATGATCTGTGTGAATACCGGCGGCAATATAGGCATCTAATGCATGGCCCGTGACTCCCGGACTGTGTCCGTCAACAAACTTCCCATGATTTTTCGCTGTCAGAATCTTATCCAGAACTTCAGGTTCTGCATTGACAACTCCAAAAATGTTCATAGATTCTCCCAGGCCAAGAATCTGCGCATTTTTAATCGGTTCCTGCATCTGCTTTGCACCGATCACCGCCCCTGAATGCTCAAAAGGTGTTGCGGGCACACAGGACGGTACCATATATTTTATATCAAGAACTGTCTTTTTCGATGCATCCAGCATATAGTTTAAACCTGTGATACCGCACACATTGACAATTTCATGGGGATCCGCTATGATCGTCGTCGTTCCCAGAGGGACTATCATTCTGCCTAACTCTTCTGGAGTCACATTGGTTGATTCAATATGCATATGACCGTCAATCAAGCCGGGAATCGCATATTTTCCTCCTGCATCATATAGTGTGTGACCTGTATAGGACCCGATTCCCGCAATCACGCCATCACTTACTGCAATATCACCTTCCAGTATCTTTCCTGAAAAGACATCAACAATCTTTGCATTCTGAATGACCATATCCGCCGGAATTCTTCCTGCAGCCACATCGATCCTCTTTTTTAATAATCTCTTTTCCTCATCGGAAGTCCAACATTTTAACGACATGGTTACCTCCTTTTTGCATAAATTACAGCAGGGAAGCGCGCAGCTCCTCTCCGGATTTTGCACTTAAATATGCAGGTGCAATATCAAACACCGTCTTACATCCGCTCTGACCTTCCTTAGAAAGGCGATATGCGGCACGTGCATATGCAACAATGACAGAAGCTGTAAATTCCGGATTAGAATCCAGTTTTAAGCTATATTCGATCACATGTTTATTCTCTTTATTCCATCCTGTCACACCGCTTCTTAAAACGAAACCGCCGTGCGGAATACCGCTGTGATTTTTCTTGA
>JAEDDO010000203.1 GCA_016298055.1 Frisingicoccus sp. | reverse complement strand
AATAAGGGGGCTTTATGTATAATTTAATAACAACAGACGGAAGAGCAAAGCGCGGCGAGTTTAAGACAGTCCACGGAACGATTCAGACGCCCGTTTTCATGAATGTAGGTACGGCGGCAGCGATCAAGGGAGCAGTGGCTACAACAGATCTGCAGCAGATCAAAACGCAGGTGGAGTTGTCAAATACCTATCATCTTCATCTTCGTCCCGGAGATAAAATTGTTAAAAAGCTTGGAGGCCTTCATAAATTTATGAATTGGGATAAGCCGATTCTGACAGACTCGGGTGGATTTCAGGTTTTTTCTCTGACGAGCCTTAGAAAGATTAAGGAAGAGGGCGTTTATTTTAATTCACATATTGATGGACATAAGATTTTTATGGGACCGGAAGAGAGTATGCAGATTCAGTCGAATCTGGCTTCTACAATTGCGATGGCATTTGATGAGTGTGCGCCTTATCCGTCAACAAGAGAGTATATGCAGAAATCCGTTGACAGAACAACACGCTGGCTTTACAGATGTAAGGATGAGATGGCCCGCTTAAACAGCCTTCCGGATACGATCAATCCAAACCAGATGTTATTTGGCATCAATCAGGGTGGTACTTATGCCGATATTCGTATTGAACATGCGAAGGCAATTTCCCAGCTTGAACTGGATGGATATGCACTTGGAGGTTTGGCTGTCGGTGAGTCTCACGAGGAAATGTACTATATTATTGAAGAGACTGTTCCGTATCTGCCTCAGAATAAACCAACCTATCTGATGGGTGTGGGAACTCCGGCGAATATTCTGGAAGCTGTTGACAGAGGTGTGGATTTCTTTGATTGTGTATATCCGTCGAGAAACGGCCGTCACGGACATGTGTATACGAATCACGGCAAACTGAATCTTTTCAATGCCAGATTTGAACTGGATGAGCGTCCAATCGAGGAAGGCTGCGGATGTCCGGCCTGCAGAAATTACAGCCGTGCATATATAAGGCATCTTCTTAAGGCGAAAGAAATGCTTGGAATGCGTCTTTGCGTCTTGCATAATTTGTATTTTTATAATACAATGATGGAGGAGATTCGGGCGGCGATTGAAGAACATCGCTATGCCGAGTATAAAAAAGCGAAGCTGGAAGGCTTCGAGATGAAAGAAGAGTAGAATTTTTAGGAGGAAAGTATTTATGGGAAACAATTACTGGCTTATGGTGATTGGTTTATTAGTTGTATATGCTGTTGTATTATACTTCTTATCCATTCGTCCACAGAAAAAACAGGAGAAGAAGATGCAGGCGATGCTTGATTCTCTGGAAGTTGGTGACAGTGTTGAGACAAGCGCAGGACTTTTCGGCGTTGTTATTGATATCAGCGGCGATATCCTGATCGTAGAATTCGGTGGCGACAGACACTGCCGTATTCCGATGCGAAGACAGGCCGTTGTCAATATTGAAAAAGCAAACAGTGTTGAAGAATAATGTGAGACATGAAGCTCTGTTCGGTATGACCGGACAGAGCTTTTCCTTTTTGAATAGAGACAAGGAACCTGTCCCTTAGACATCCTTTAGGCGTTTCAGAAAATCGTAGGGAACAAGGAGTTTTCCCATACCTTTACCGATAGAAATATGTGGCTTAACATTGCCATGGAAATCGGAACCACCGGAGTAAAGCAGTCCGTGACGGTCAGCAAGCCGTTTCATATCCCGTTCATCTGCTGCGGAAAATGTACTGTAGCGTGTCTCGATGCCTTTAAGACCATAGGATTTTAGAAGTTCAATGCAGGTGTCTAACTGGGAAGAAGTAAATTTGTAGGACAGCGGGTGCGCAAGGATAGCGATCCCGCCGTTGTCACAGATCGCTTGAATGGCATCCCTCGGTGTGACGCCTGTCTTTGGGACAAAAAAGGGTTTTCCCGGAGAAAGATATTTATCAAATGCTTCATCGATGGAAGAAATATAGCCGATATGGAGGAGATAACGGGCGAAATTTGCGCGGGTAATAACAGCGTCACCGTCCATTTCACGAATTTTTTCTATGGAAATGTCAATTCCGGCCTCCGTCATTTTTCGGATCATGGCAATGTTGCGTTGATCACGAATCTGTCGGAAGTTTTCAAGGCGCTGTATGAATTGTTCATCATTGATATCTAAAAAAAGGCCCACAATATGCACTTCCTGATTCAGGTAAAATGCGGATAATTCAATGCCCGGGATAAATTCAATATCGTATTTTTCAGATGCAGTCATAGCTTCCGGTATGCCGGCAATGGTGTCATGGTCGGTGAGAGCGACAGCTTTAAGACCGGCCCGGGCAGCAGCTTCGATAACCTGTGTTGGTGTAAAACTGCCGTCAGAGGCTGTGGAATGTGTGTGTAAATCAATGCGTTCCATAAATCATCATCCTTTCCTGAAATCAGTATAGCATTTTTGAGAAAAAAAGGACATATAGTTTATTAAAGATGTTATGTGGGGGATGGATGGTGAAAAATTATATTTTATCTGTTATCAAAGCTCTTGTGATCAGCTATATTCTTTCCGCATCCGCATTGTTTGTGTTGGCAGCCCTGCTTTATTATCTGGATATTAAGTCGGAACAGATACGGATCGGTATGCTTATAACTTATGCCGCAGCCTGCTTTGCCGGTGGATTTTACATTGGGAGAAAAGTAAAGAAACGGGAGTTTTTGTGGGGGCTGATTGTCGGGATGCTTTATTACAGTATTCATATGGGCGCAGTCGTTGCTATCGAAGGAAGTCTGCCGGATCAGATTGTACCGGCGACGGCACTGGCACTTTTGTGTATGGGAAGTGGCATGTTTGGAGGAATGGTTGGGTAAAAGATTAAGGAGAGGTGCCCTTGTTTTGTGGGTACCTCTCCTTGTCTGTAAATGTTTAATGTCGGTTTTCTTTTTTGAGGGTATAGAAGGCGATGCCTGCTTCAACAACAGCCATAGCAATCATAAGACCCCAGATGAAAGCGTTATTGGCAGGTTTTTCTGCCGGAGTCTGATATTCGACGGAAGGATATACGCGTTCATCTTCAATGTTGATGATTCCCGCACCGGTATAGTTATTCAGGTAAACCTGAG
>JAEDDO010000202.1 GCA_016298055.1 Frisingicoccus sp. | reverse complement strand
CAGAGTCAGACGCCTCAGAGCTTTCGCATGGATTTATTGAAAAAACTTTATTTGGAACTTGAACCGGAGGAAAAACGGATTTTGACAGATGCCTGCAAGATATGTACAGTGCGTAAAGTTCCTGTATATATTGTAGCCGGAGATGCTGCGAATATGAAGATTACGACTGCATCCGACTATCAGATTGCAGAGATTATTGCCAAAAACAGAGGGTAGGACATGGAAAATTCGCAATTTAAGCGTTTTTTTTCATTGTCAGCGATTTTTGCTTCGTGTATAATGAAGTTCATAAAATGAAAGGGATAAATATATGCGTAGGAAAAGCACGTTTGAGGATTTTGAAGAGATGTTTAGAGATGATTCTTCAGATTCGGAGGACTGTGGAGAGAAAAAAGAGCTGGAATTTGATCCAAGGATCGTCAGGAATGTGAGACGTCCCAGGATTCCGGCCAACGGTTCTGAATTGTTTGAAGAACAAGGTGAAACACAGTCCGATTTTTATGATGAAGACGCAGACGAATATGAAGAGATGCCAAAGAAACATAAGAAAAGTAGGAAAGAAAAGCTCTCAGCGGAGGAGCGGTACCGCATACGCGAGGAACGGCTTCGTAAAAAGGCTCAGAAACGGCGGCAAAGCAAGCATATCGGCGGTAAAATACTGACATTCATTCAACTGCTTTTATCTATTGTATTGATGGCTGCTTTTGTCATGCTCAATATTTTGCCGGATAAATATCTGTTGGTGGCTGGTGTAATACTGCTCTTTTTGTTTGTATTTTGTTTTTTGCTTCAGTTTGGGCGCAGAGTACACTGGTTTGGTAAGATACTCTCACTTATTCTTATAGGCGTTTTGATTTTTGGTAATATTTATCTTGCCAAGACGATGGGAACGCTGGATGTTGTGACGAAGGTGAAAACCTATCAGACAGACAAGATTGTCATTGCTGTTATGGCGGATAATCCGGCACAGTCGGTCGAGGATGCCAGGGATTATCAATTCGGCATTATGTCCGGCCTTGACCGGGCGAAGGTGGATCAGGCAATCGAGCATATTAGCGAAGGATTGAATCAGGAACTGGATATATCAGAATATACAACCTATTCGGAGCTTGTTCAGCATCTTTATGATGGAAAGATTGATGCCATGATCTATAATCAGACACTGGATGAGCTGATTGAAGATAATAATCCGGGATTTATTGAAAAAGTCCGGATCATTGATAACTTTGAAGTTAAAACAGAAGTACTTATGAAGGATGTTCCGGATCTGCCGATTACGAAGGAACCGTTTATTGTGTTCTTAAGCGGTATGGATGCCTATGGTACGCTGGATCAGACATGTCGAAGTGATGTGAATATTATGGCCTGTGTGAATCCGACGACGAAACAGGTGCTTCTGGTCAGTGTTCCGCGTGATGCTTACGTTGAGATTCCGGGCATTACTTATGGTGAGTCGGATAAGCTGACCCATGCAGGTATGTATGGTATTCAGTATTCGATTGCGACGATGGAACAGATTTTTGATATTGATATTGATTATTATGTCCGCGTTAATTTCAGTGCGGTCATTCAGATGGTCGATGCCCTGGGCGGCATTGATGTGGAATCGGATTATGCATTTTCAACTTACTATAAACAGTATAATGCGGACACAGATACCTGGAGTTACTATGAATATAAAAAGGGTATGAATCATCTGGATGGTATCTATGCACTGGCTTTTGCCAGAGAGCGTATGAATGCGGCCGGCGGCGATTATCAGAGAGCGAAGAACCAGCAGAAAGTTATCGCAGCACTTCTGGAGAAGATCAAGTCACCGGCAGTTTTGACGGGATATACGAATCTTTTATCCAGTCTGGAAGGTACGATGGATACAAGCTTTTCATCCCAACAGTTGGCAAGTCTCGTGAAGATGCAGCTGAATGATAATGCGGAATGGAATATTGTTTCCTCGACAGTTTACGGCTATTCATCGCAAGAATATTGTGCCTCCTATGCGGATTCACCGCTGTATGTTGAGATCCTTGATGATGATTCAATTCTTGCAGTTAAAGAGGTTATTGACAAGCTGATGGCCGGTGAAGTTATTTCTGAGCCGAGAGTGACGGATCTTCAGCAGATCTATGAAGTGGACGAGTCTGACATGGAAGGGGATTATTATGTGAATAATCATGCCGATGATGATGAGTATGACGATTTCTATTGGGAACACGGCGGATATCTTGATGAGTCGGATTACGAGACTTTTGTGCATCCTGAGACAGAGGAAGATTATTACGAATAAGGACTTAAAGAAAGAGGGTATTTTTTATATCCTCTTTTTTGTTGCTTTCGCGTTTTACGCTCCAAAAATCATGTTTTTTTAATATAAGCATGAAAAACATGACCTTTTGACCCTGGTATCGTGTTATAATAGATTTAAGAAAAAGTTCAACAAAAAAGACAATGTGTTTTTGGTAAAAACATACAAATAAAAAATTTTTTAAAAAATGTGTCACAAAATGCCTCTCAAAACGGATATATAGGTGAGAGGCATCGAGGACACTGGCAGATTTTCCGGGGAAGGAGGCAGGTGAGGATGAAAATCCGTAAAGGATCCGGTGGAGAACTCTCAGCTGACAACAAAAAAATAGCTTCAGTTCCAAAAAAGTCAGACAGTATTCATGCAGTCCCGTCAGAGTCTGTGACTCCGGGAGATAGTGAGAGGGATCCGAATGTCGGAGAGCTGATTCAGTGGCGTAAAAAATATGAGGCTTCCGAAGACGACGATCTGATGCAGGCAGCTAGAAAAGCCAAAGCGGTGGACAGGTTTTTGAATGAGGATGCGGAACAACTGGATGATGGTGAGAATATACCTCGAGTGTTTTCACAGGATTATGAGGCACGAAAACAAAAGATGCTGCAAACGGCTTTCGATGTAAATGAAAGTGAATCCAAGACGCATACAAAACGCCGCTTGCCTAAACCATCTATACCGGCCGCTGCCGCCGCAGCCATTGCTCTTATTTTCCTGGCTGTGGGTCTTGTAGGGACAAGTGCAGACGCAATGCCGGAGCCGGTTCGAGTACTTGT
>JAEDDO010000042.1 GCA_016298055.1 Frisingicoccus sp. | reverse complement strand
TTTCGGGATTGTTTTATTGTTCAATTATCAATGTTCTTTGTGTTGCTTTTCTTATGTCATGCAACTTCTTAAGTTTATCACATTGACTTTTGTTTGTCAACACTTTTTTAAATGTTTTTTCAACATTTAACGGAGAAGGAGGGATTTGAACCCTCGCGCCGCTATTAACGACCTACTCCCTTTCCAGGGGAGCCCCTTCGGCCTCTTGGGTACTTCTCCAAGTATGCAGAATCTAAAATCATATAATATTATCTTTCAAGCCCTTATCAAGAGTTTGAAAACGGAGAAGGTGGGATTCGAACCCACGGCCCCTTTCGGAGTCACTGGTTTTCAAGACCAGCTCCTTAAACCACTCGGACACCTCTCCATGCATAGTGCTTTAATAGTTTAACAGGTCTTTCAACGCTTGTCAAGCATTATTTTCTAATCCGCACATTTTTTCTTCTCTTTTCCGTTAACTCTGAACGGCAATCAATATAATATCACTATGATCTTCATATGTCAACATTTTTCTGCAACTTTTTTTCTTTTTTATAAAATCCAGGAATAGACACAAAATATAGTATGCCTTTTACTTCAGACAACAATTTTTATGCTCTTTTTCCGTCAAATTTACTATATTTGAGGGAATTATTCACCTTTGACCGATTTTCAAATTTGGAACAGCATTCAAATCCAATCCATGCCTTGTCCCTGCCAGATACTCGTAATATGCCGCACATCCGATCATAGCAGCATTATCTGTGCACAAAACAGGAGAAGGATAAAAGAATTCCAGTTTTTCTTTTTCACATCTTTCTTTCATAGCCTGACGCAAAGCTGAATTTGATGCAACACCGCCTGCCAAAGCCACTTTTCTAATCTGATACATTTTGGCTGCTTCAATTGTATGATCAACAATAGCATCCACAACCGCAGCCTGAAAAGATGCAGCCACATCTGCGCGATTAATCTCTACATGCTTCATTTCACATGAATTAATATAATTTAAAACAGAGGATTTAAGTCCGCTAAAACTAAAGTCCAGAGGAGCATCTGCGATATGTGCCCTTGGAAATGCAATAGCTTTTGGATTTCCCTCTTTCGCAAGTTTATCAATTTTCGGTCCCCCCGGATAACCTAAACCAATGGCTCTTGCAACTTTATCAAAGGCCTCTCCCGCAGCATCATCCCGCGTTCTTCCCAGAATCTCATACTTCCCATAATCTTTAACAAGAACAAGATGGGTATGCCCGCCAGACACAACCATTCCAAGAAATGGCGGTTCTAATTCTTTGTTTTCAATATAATTTGCTGAAATATGCCCTTCAATATGATGCACTCCAACCAATGGTATATTTTTAGCGTAGCTGATTGCTTTTGCAGCAGCTACACCGACAAGCAATGCCCCAACAAGCCCCGGACCATAAGTCACGCCTATAGCATCCATATCTTCCAATGTCATTCCGGCATCCGACAAAGCTTCTCTGATCACCGGATTGATCTTTTCAATATGTTTTCTTGATGCAATTTCAGGAACAACACCTCCATAGAGCTTATGCAGTTCGATCTGAGACGATATAACATTAGACAATACTTCTCTGCCATTTTTTACAACCGCGGCTGCTGTCTCATCACACGAAGATTCAATTGCTAAAATATAAATATCTTTCTTCATATCACTCTTCCTCTATTCTTCAAAATTCAATTCTGCTGAACGACGATCCTTTGCAGCATGTGCATTGGCAAATATTTTTCGGACATTTTCCATAAATATTTCAGGATGGTTAATTGCCGGACTGTAGTGTGTCAGCCACAATTCCCTAACTTCAGCATCTCTGGCAAGTCTTGCTGCCTCCTCAAATGTCATATGTTTATATTTAACCGCATTATTAATATCGCCCTGTTCACCATACATCCCCTCGCAAATAAAAATATCTGAATTTTTTGCATTCTTTCGAATAGAATCCGTAGGTCGTGTATCGGTCGTATAGGTTACCTTAAGCCCCTTTCTAGGCTCTCCCAAAACGAGAGACGGTTCATACACCCGTCCATCCAATTCAATACTTTCACCTTTTTGCAGACGATTCCACAGTTTCAGAGGAACATCATTCGCTTTAGCCTTCTCAACGTCAAAGAGTCCTGCCCGCGGGATAGAAATACTATAACCATAGCAGGTGATTTTATGGTTAACTTTAAATGCATCTATATGATAGCCACAGGCTTCAATATGCTGTTCATTTTCTGTAAGTTCAATAAATTCAATCTTAAACGGTAATTCAGGAGCTATAACCCTCAACGAATTGACAACCCGGCTCAATCCTTTCGGCCCGATCATCAGCAACGGTTCCGTTCGGTCAGAATTTGCCATTGCAAGAAGAATTCCCGGAAGTCCGCTAATATGATCTCCATGAAAATGTGTAATACATATAACATCCAACGGCCGAAAACTCCATCCTTTCTCGCGAATAGATATCTGTGTGCCTTCACCACAGTCAATCAGAAGGCTGCTTCCATTATAACGCAGCATCAAAGATGTCAGCCACCTGTATGGCAAAGGCATCATACCTCCTGTTCCCAATAAACACAAATCCAACATATCTTTACCTCTTTATTATTTCAATCTTCTTTATATGAGTTCTCTTTCTTCTTCAATATCCGGGGCATACTTGAAATCTTTAATCCAGCGGTCATAACATGATTCACAAATATTTATACAATGTCTTTGTCCATCTTTCCCATTAGAAAAATATCCCCACACTTTTTCAATATGAATATAATCTTCCTGTCCAATCTTTTGTCCGCAGCAATTGCAAATCTTGTTTTTCATCATCGGCTCCTTTGTATATTACTGTTTCATGTTTCAAACACATTGTATAGGATTTATCAACACAAATATATAGGAGATTACTGGGAACCCGTTTCCTGCCACATCATCATTATCGCATCTTCTTTCGGCTTTGTATAAAACCCTTTTCTGCGTCCGCACTCTGTAAAACCCAGACTGGTGTACAAGGCTCTTCCGGACACATTGCTCTCCCGCACTTCCAGAAAGAAATAATCTGCTCCAAGTTTTTTCCCTTCGCCGATCAATGCACGCACAATAACTGCACCGTAACCTCTCAGACGACAGTCCGGTCTCACAGCAACATTAACAATTTCGCCTTCGTCGACTGCCTGATAAAGGCACCCATATCCAACGATCTGTCCCAAATCATCTTCTATCACGAGAAGATGTGCTGACGGCTCCTCCAGTGAATCCCTAAATCCCTGGTCTGTCCATGGATCTGTAAAACACACATTCTCAATGGGCACCACCGACGTTACATCTTCCGAAACCATCGGACGAATTCTCATCTGGCTGCCTCCCTTGCCTGACGTTCTTTAAGTTCCCTTTCAGCCTGGGAAAGACGAAGATAATCAGGAACATGTTCATCTGCTGTCTCCAGTCGTCCCTCCTCGAAATAAATCTTTCCGAGAGCAGCTAAAGCCCCCGCTCTCTGTGCATTCAGGTGAAGCGGAGCAAAACTGCACGGAACTTGAATTGTTTTTTCAATAATATCCCTGTAAACAGCAACACCATCACCTAAAAATATCACAGGACTTCCCATCCCGTTGATCTCCTGTACAATTTCTTCAATACCGACAGCTTTCTGCTGACAGAGCACTTTAAAAGCATCCCCTTCAAACGTATATAACCCCGTATACACCTGCTGTCTGCGTGCATCCATAATTGGACAAATCACCTGATTTGTTCCAAACAGGTTATAAGCCAAGGCATCTACTGTAGGAACATGGATCAGCGGCTTATCCAATGCCAATCCCAATCCTTTCGCTGTAGCCGCACCGATTCGAAGTCCTGTAAAGGAACCCGGACCACCGGATACAGCAATTGCATCCACGTCATCCAGAGAAATACCTGTCATCCGGACAACTTCATCCAACATAGGAAGCAATGTCTGTGAATGTGTCTTTTTAAAATTTGTTGTATATTCGCCAATAAGTTTATCTTCTGACATGATTGCAACAGACGCAACCAGGCCGGAACTTTCAATAGCCAGCAACAACATTATAAAACGCCTCCTCGCTCCAGTGTAATTCTCCTGTAATCAAATCCTTTTTCCATATCTTTCTCAATCAGAATCCCCATAAAATCTTCCGGCAATATCTCACGGATCAGATTTGCCCATTCAATGAGGCACACGCCCTGACCATAAACATAATCTTCAAAACCAATCTCTTCCATCTCTTCCGCATCTCCGATACGATATACGTCAAAATGATAAAACGGCATCTTTTCGCCCTCATATTCCTGTACAATCGTAAATGTCGGGCTGCTCACCGGTTCTCGCACACCGAGTCCTGCAGCAAATCCTTGAGTAAATACTGTCTTTCCGACGCCAAGATCTCCTGTAAGACAATACACATCCCCAGGCTGTGCCTCCGCCCCCATCTTTCGTCCATATTCATACGTCTCATCTGCAGAAAAAGTTTCTACTATCATTCAAACCTACCCTTTAAATTTAAATTTCATATCCAAGATCAAACAGTTATGATCTTCATATGTTTCCATAAAAAAGTTAAAAGCTGGCCTAAGTTTATCTCACGCCAGCCTGTTCATAGTTTAGCATATTGTTGTTTAAAATTGAAGTGGTTTTTTCACCAGTTTAAATACATAGTACGAAACGACTGCCATCATCGTCCCCTTTACTACATTAAATGGTGTAATGCCGATCACGATCAATTTCCACATACTATCGATCGTCGGAAGAAATCCCGGTGTCATACCCCCGACAAACCCGATAAGAGCCTCCATTCCTCCGAACATATTCGAATAAATCGGTACTGTAATAAAATAATTTACAAGCATACCCGCAATGCACATAGAAATAACAGAAACAACATACCCAACAAGCAGTTTATGTTTCCCTTTCCACTTTCTGTAAATAATACTTAACGGTATCACAAAGGCAGATCCCACAAGAAAGTTGGACAATTCTCCCGCACCAATCGTCTTTGTCGATAATACTTTAATAAGATTCTTGATCAGTTCAATAAACACACCGGCTGCAGGTCCATAGCCAAGTCCTCCCAGAATCGCCGGCACATCACTAAACTCAATACGTAAAAATCCCAGATATCCCGGTGACTCCAGCAGCATCAAAACATAAGCCAATGCCGAAAACAGACCAATAGTTACCAATTCTCTTGTTGAAAATAATGTTTTTTTTGATTCCACAACTTTTCCCTCTCTTAATTTACATTTTCATCGTTAGCTGTATTCGTTTTTTTGCCAGATCAACACTTAAGACTTTGACATCCACAATATCGCCTACGCTGACAATTTCCATCGGATGGCGAATAAATTTTTTATCTGTCATCTGCGATATATGAACCAGACCATCCTGATGAACACCAATATCCACAAAGGCACCGAAATCAATCACGTTACGCACAGTACCTTTGAGAATCATACCCTCTTTCAAGTCTTTCATTTCCAATACATCTGTACGCAGAATCGGCCTTGGCATCTCATCTCTCGGATCTCTCCCCGGCTTCTCCAATTCCTTTACAATATCTCTTAATGTTATTTCTCCTATACCGACTGTTTCACTCATTGCCTTATAATCACCAATTTGACGGCTCAGCCCGGATAATTTGTTCTCCCGCAAATCCTCTGTAGAATATCCAAGAACTTTCAAAAGAACTTCCACTTCTTTATAAGATTCCGGATGTACACCGGTTCCGTCCAACGGCTGATCCCCATCCGATATTCTCATAAAACCGGCGCACTGCTCATAAGCCTTCGGCCCAAGTTTTGGAACTTTCAATAGCTGACGGCGATTTTTAAACTTTCCATTTTCTTCACGATAGGATACTATATTTTTTGCAATCGTTTTATTTATACCGGAAACATACTCCAGAAGAGACGCCGATGCTGTATTCAAATCGACGCCCACCCGATTTACGCAGTCCTCTACAGTATCATTCAACACCTCTCCCAATCGTTTTTGGTTCATATCGTGCTGATACTGTCCGACTCCAAGCGCTTTCGGATCGATTTTTACCAATTCCGCCAAAGGATCCTGAAGGCGTCTTGCTATAGAAGCGGCACTTCTCTGTCCCACATCAAATTCCGGGAACTCCTCTGTCGCCAGCTTGCTTGCAGAATAAACAGATGCACCCGCCTCATTTACGATCACATATTCTACCTTTGTATCTAATTCTTTCAGCAGCTCCACAATGACCATTTCGGATTCTCTTGAGGCCGTACCGTTTCCAAGAGAAATCAACGTAATGCCATATTTGCCGATAAGTCTCTTCAAGATTTCTTTTGCCTCTTTAATCTTTTTCTGAGGCTCTGTAGGATAAATGACAACTGTATCCAGAATTTTTCCGGTAGCATCGACCACCGCCAGTTTACAGCCTGTACGAAAAGCAGGGTCCCATCCTAATACAACGCGTCCGCTGATTGGCGGCTGCATAAGAAGTTGTTTGAGGTTTTTTCCAAAGTCCTTCATACCGCCTTCTTCTGCCCTCTCTGTCAATTCATTTCGCACTTCGCGTTCAACGGACGGACCAATTAATCGATTATAGCTGTCCTCCACAACAGATTTTAAAATAAATTCTGTTTCCGGATTATCTTTTCGAATAACCTTTTTTTCCAGATAACGAATGATCTTTTCTTCCGGTGCTTCAACTTTTACCGTAAGAAATTTTAATTTTTCACCGCGATTGATAGCAAGAATACGATGCGACGGCATTTTACTTACCGCTTCTTCATAATCATAGTAATTTTCATACACTGATTTTTCATTAATATCCCGAGCTTTTGAAACAACTTTCCCTTCATTCATTGTTATACGGCGAATATAGGTACGATAATCCGCATTATCCGATATCGCTTCTGCAAGAATATCCTTTGCTCCGTTCAGAGCTTCTTCTGCCGTAGCCACGCCTTTTTGATCAGAAACAAACATTTTTGCTTCTTCAAGCATAGATTTAGACGTCATCTGCAGCATAAGAATATTTGCCAAAGGCTCCAGCCCCTTTTCTTTTGCAATAATCGCACGGGTACGCCGTTTTGGACGATACGGACGATACAGATCATCAACAGCAACCATTGTAAGAGCTTCTTCAATCATTTTTTTCAGTTCAGGTGTTAATTTTCCCTGATCATTAATCGAAGATAATACCTGAGCTTTCTTTTCTTCAAGATTTCTCAAATAGACAAGTCGATCATGAAAATCTCTCAGCACTTCATCATTTAGTGAACCGGTTGCTTCTTTGCGATATCTGGCAATAAAAGGAATTGTATTTCCCTCATCAATAAGTTTAATGACAGCCTCTGCCTGCCATGTTTTAATTTCCAGTTCCTTACTTATTGTTTTAATAATATCCATATAAATCTCCATTCAACAGAACAGGCTGCCTCTAATGGCAGCCCGTCTTGAAACAAATTTTCCAATTCTATTCACTCAACAAACGATCAATCAGTTTATAACCTTCTTCAATCACAATGTTGCCGCTCTGAGCAGCTTCTTTTTCATTATATTTCCATGATTTATTCAAATCTTTACGACTGTCATAAATCATGAATGGTACAGGATTTGATGAGTGGGTACGAATGCAAATCGGTGTCGGATGATCCGGCATAACCAGAAGACGATAATCCTCACCCGAAGCATCGAGCTGTGCCACCAAAGGTTTAATCAGACGGCTATCCATATTTTCAATTGCCTGAACTTTACGCTCAACACTTCCCTGGTGTCCCATCTCATCCGGAGCTTCCAAATGAATATAAACAAAGTCATTTCCCTCTTTTAAAAGTGCATCCGCAGCAGCCGCAGCTTTTCCTTCGTAATTTGTATGAAGTCCGCCATTGGCTCCCTCCACAACAATGTTTTTCATACCGGCACCCACTGCAATTCCTTTCAGCAGATCCACCGCTGAGATCATGGCACCTTTAAGTTTCGTCTTATCCTCAAAGGATGTCAGGGCCGGACGCGTACCAGCTCCCCAGAACCAACAGGAATTTGCCGGCTTTAAGCCTTTTTTGCGTCTCTCAATATTAACAGGATGATTCTCAAGAATATCATAGCTCTTTTCCATCATGGATCTGAGAACTTCATCCTCCGGCAGGAATCCTCCGATAATCTGCCCAAGATGATCATGTGGCGGCTCAAGTTCCACAACATGCCCGCCATCCCAGATTAAAAGATGACGATAGCTTGTTCCCACGTAAAATTTATAGATCTCATCCTCCATCACTTCACGGACTGCATCCAGCAGCACTGCTGCATCTTCTGTAGAAATCTCATCAGAACTATGATCGATAATCGTACGCTCTTCATACGGAATCCCCTCTTCTTCGGAAAGGGTAACCAGATTACAGCGCAGTGCGACATCCGTTTCCTTCATATCAACGCCAATACTTAAAGCTTCCAGCGGAGAACGTCCGGTATAATATATTTTAGGATCATATCCAAGAACCGCAAGATTTGCTGTATCACTTCCCGGGCTCATTCCTTCCGGAATTGTATGTGCCATACCTATTTCAGATTTTTTTGCCAATGCGTCTATCGTCTCTGTCTTTGCATATTCCAATGGTGTCATTCCGCCAAGTTCATTGAGCGGTTCATCGGCCATACCGTCCCCTAACATAATGATATATTTCATATAATGTCCATCCTCTCTACTCTCTGGATAAAATTTTCAAGTAATGTACTCCCTGTGTTTTTTCTAACGCATCAATAAGTTTTGATACGTCACCGGTCGTATTCAGTATTTCTATACTGAGCGTGATCGAAGCCACACCATTCACCGGAATAGCCTGATGTATGGTAAGAATATTGGCTTGATATTCAGCAACACAATTGAGCAGCCCTGACAAAAGCCCCGGTTCATCATCCAATTGGATCATCACAGTAAATGTTCTTCCCCTTGAATGATCATGAAACGGAAAAATATCGTCCTTATATTTATAAAACGAACTTCTGCTTATGCCCACCCGCTCTGTTGCCTCCTGTACGGTCATGACTTTTTCCGAATCCAGCAAACGCTTTGCTTCGACAACTTTCAAAAGTACTTCCGGCACTGCTTTTTTCCTTACGACATAGTAGCTGATTTCTTCCTTCATATTCTTTTGTGCCTCCGGCATTTATTCCGCCTTATTTTTTCCTATGCTCCGCCATTTAAGGAAAGCATTGATAAAAGGATCGATATTGCCATCCATAACGCTGTCCACATTGCTGATCTCCGTGTTTGTACGATGATCTTTTACCAGCTTGTACGGCTGCATGACATAAGAACGAATCTGATTGCCCCAACCGATTTCTTTTACTTCACCACGAATATCGGATGCCTTTTCCTCATTCTCCTGCTGTTTCAGCAAAAACAGCTTTGCTTTCAGCATCTGCATCGCCTTATCCTTATTCATGTGCTGTGATCTCTCATTCTGACACTGAACCACAATACCTGTCGGTAAATGGGTGATTCGTATTGCAGAAGAAGTCTTATTAATATGCTGACCACCGGCACCGCTCGAACGATACGTATCGATACGAAGATCCTTATCATTAATCTCTACATCCAAATCTTCTTCAATCTCCGGTATAACATCACAAGATGCAAAGGATGTCTGACGCTTTCCTGCTGCATTAAACGGAGAAATACGCACCAGACGGTGAATACCTTTTTCAGCTTTGAGATAACCATAGGCATTCTCACCATTAATCTGCATGGTTATTGCCTTGATCCCAGCTTCGTCACCATCCAGAAAATCCAGAACTTCCGTTGAAAATCCATGCTTTTCAGCCCAACGACTGTACATACGATACAACATACTTGTCCAGTCGCATGCCTCTGTACCGCCGGCACCCGCATGAAGCGTCAAAATCGCATTACTGTCATCATACTCATCACTCAACAATGTGGATATCCTAAGTTCATCAAGCTCCTCAATAAACAAATTAAGTGCTTCTTCAATTTCAGGAATCAGGCTTTCATCATTTTCCTCATATCCCATTTCAATCAAAGTTTCCACATCTTCATAGGCAGTCTCTAAGCCTTCATACTTTTCAACTGCGTCTTTCAAATGCTTCAACTCTTTCATGGCCTTATTCGACCGTTCCGGATTATCCCAAAATCCGGGTTCTTCCATAATATTTTCCAACTCACTTATTCTTGACTTCTTGTAAGCCAGGTCAAAGTGAATCCCTCACTTCCGCTAATGGTGTTTCATAACTTGTCAAAGTTACTTTGAACTGATCTAATTCGACCATTGCTTCACCTTCTTTCTTAAAATTAATTACTTTCTGCCGCAGCACTGTTTATACTTTTTACCACTGCCGCAAGGACATGGATCGTTTGGATAAATTTTTCCTTCCTTACGTCGTATCGGCTGTTTTGCGGCGGAATCGTCTTTATTAGTTCCCGTAACTTTCGCAACTTCCTCACGGACTGTCGGCTGCTGAATACGAACATGCATGAGCGCCTGTACTGTATCCTCAGAAATTCCCTGAGTCATCTCATCAAACATATCATACCCTGCAAAACGATATTCCACCAATGGATCTCTCTGTCCATAAGCCTGAAGACCGATACTCTGACGAAGCTGTTCCATATTATCAATGTGATCCATCCAGCGACGATCAATCATCTTCAGAAGAACGACCCGTTCCAGTTCACGGATATGTTCTTCCTCCGGAAACTCTTTTTCTTTTGCCTCATAAATTTCAATTGCTTTTTCCTGAAGCTCTTCAATAAACTGATGCACATTTTTTCCTTCATAGTCTTCCGGTTTCCATGAAACATTATGGAACGGAACCACCTGCACAAGCCCCTGAGCAAGACCGGACATATCCAGATCAGATACTGCTGTTTTATTTTCCAGTTTTTCAATATCCTTTTCTTCTGCCTGACTTTCAGCTGAAATATGCATGTACACATGCTGTTTTATAACATCACGGATCATCTTAAAGATAACATCCCGCATATTATCTCCATTAAGGACCTGAAGACGTTCCGCATAAATAATCTCTCTCTGCTCGTTCATAACCTGATCATATTCCAGCACGTTCTTACGAATTCCGTAGTTATTGGACTCAATCTTCATCTGTGCTTTTTCTACGGCACTTGAAAGCATCTTGTGTTCAATCGCTTCACCTTCAGGAAATCCCAAAGAATTAAACACACCCATTAATCGTTCCGATCCGAAAAGACGCATCAGATCATCTTCAAGAGAAATATAGAATCTGGATTCACCCGGATCTCCCTGACGTCCGGCACGACCACGGAGCTGATTATCAATACGTCGTGACTCATGACGCTCTGTACCAATAATCATAAGACCGCCCAATTCTGCAACGCCTTCACCAAGCTTAATATCCGTACCTCGTCCGGCCATGTTTGTCGCGATCGTCACAGCACCCTTCTGTCCGGCTTCCGCAACAATTTCTGCTTCCAGTTCATGGAATTTTGCATTCAATACTTTATGCGGTATTCCTTTTTTCTTCAGAGCATCACTGAAGATCTCTGAAGATTCAATTGTGATCGTACCCACAAGTACCGGCTGTCCCTTCGCATGTGCTTCCACAATTGTATCAACTACCGCATTTACTTTTTCGCGTTTTGTCTTATAAACAAGGTCTTCTTTATCCACACGGCGTACAGGTTCATTGGTAGGGATCTCAATAACGTCCATACCGTAAATATCGCGGAACTCCTGTTCTTCAGTCAATGCTGTACCTGTCATACCCGCTTTTTTCTCGTACTTATTAAAGAAGTTCTGGAAAGTAATCGTTGCAAGCGTCTTGCTCTCACGTTTTACTTTAACACCTTCTTTCGCTTCAATAGCCTGATGAAGACCATCGGAATAACGACGTCCCGGCATAATACGTCCGGTGAACTCATCAACGATAAGTACCTGATCATCTTTTACCACATAATCATGATCTCTGTGCATAAGATTATGTGCGCGGAGAGCCAGAATAATATTATGCTGGATCTCAAGATTTTCTGTGTCTGCCAGGTTCTCAATGTGGAAGAATTTCTCAACTTTCTTTACACCATCTTCTGTGAGAGAAACATTCTTCTCTTTCTCATTGACAATATAATCTCCGGTCTCAATGATCTCTTCACCCATAATGGCTGTCATCTTGGTCATCTCACCGCTGGCTTCACCCTTCTGCATCTGACGTGCCAGAATATCACAGGCCCGGTATAACTCTGTAGACTTTCCACTCTGACCGGAAATGATCAACGGTGTTCTCGCCTCATCGATCAGCACTGAATCGACCTCATCGATAATTGCATAATGCAGCCCTCTCTGAACCAGCTTCTCTTTGTATACAACCATGTTATCCCTCAAATAATCAAATCCAAGTTCATTGTTCGTTGCATAGGTAATATCACAGTCGTAAGCCACTTTACGTTCTTCCGGTGTCATACTGTTAAGAACCACACCTACGGTAAGTCCAAGAAACTCATGTACTTTCCCCATCCACTCAGCATCACGTTTAGCCAGGTAATCATTGACCGTTACAATATGAACGCCTTTTCCTTCCAGCGCATTCAAATATGCAGGCAGGGTAGACACAAGCGTCTTACCTTCACCTGTCTTCATCTCAGAGATACGGCCCTGATGCAGAATAATACCGCCGATCAGCTGCACTCTGTAATGTTTCATCCCAAGAACTCTGCTCGCCGCCTCACGAACAACCGCAAAGGCTTCCACAAGAAGATCATCCAAAGTTTCTCCCTGTTCCAGACGCTGTTTAAAAATTGTTGTTTTATTTCTTAATTCTTCATCTGTAAGCTTTTCCATAACCGGACTTAACGCTTCAATCTTATCTACAAGGGGATAAATTCTTTTTAACTCCCTTTGACTGTGCGTCCCCAGTATTTTTGAAAAGAATCCCATTCTTTGATCACTCCTCAAAATTTCCATTCCATCTATCAACACTTTCTTTTACACGTAACATTTATTGTACCACAGAAATATCGGTTTGCCAACGAAAAAATAGTTCAAAAGACGGACACCAGTCCCTCCCGGACGAACAAAAACAGAGGCTGCAACCCATACGGGTCACAACCTCTTCATGTCTAATACTATTATTTAATATTCCGGTTCAATCAATCCATAAGTATTGCCTTTTCTCTTATATACCACATTGACATCATCTGTCTCTGCATTGCGGAATACAAAGAAATTATGTCCGGAAAGTTCCATCTGGATGCATGCCTCCTCCGGATCCATAGGTTTCATAGCAAATTTCTTTGAACGCACAATCTTAACTTCTTCCGGTTCTTCGGCTTCCATCTCAATAAATGCCGGCTGGAAATTGCCTCCGCTTCTGTAGCGGTTTACAAGACGTGTTTTATGTTTACGCATCTGACGTTCAATAATCTCCTGAACAAGATCAATAGAAACATACATATCATCGCTGACTTCTTCCGCACGAATCACACTGCCTTTAATAGGAATCGTAACCTCTATCTTCTGACGATTCCTTTCAACACTGAGAGTTACGATTGCTTCCGTTTCGGGAGTAAAGTATTTATCCAATTTGCCCAATTTGTCATTGATGGCATCTTTAAGACCCTGAGTCACATCGATATTTTTTCCGCTGATAGTAATACGCATACATATCACTCCTTACTGTGTTATTATGTTCTAATTATATCACATTCGCCATTTCTTTCAAGCTAATTGCACATATTTTCTGAAAATATTTTATAATTTAGTTTAATTTCATTAAAAGGCTGACGAAATTAACCGTTTCGACACTATCGAATAAACAACAAAAAAGTCAAGTAAATATGCGCATTTTCGACGTTTTTTACGTTTTCACCAAAAGATTTTCAGGGGGTTTTCCACCATCATCCACACCCTATCTATTGTGGATAAAGTGGATAACTCTGTGAATAACTCATTTTTTATGGAAAAATCCACATTTTATGTTGTGGATAACTCTGTGAATTGTGGATAACCTCAATTCCTATTTTTGCCCTTTTCATATTCATTCGACAGTATTTTTGTGCATTTTTAATAAAATGCCCTTTTTCGCACTTATTCATCATCTTTTTTATTCACCTTATCCACAACGATGCCTTTACACAACAAAAAGACACCCAATCATTTATCGGGTGTCTCTCTATTCATAATCCACTCTGTAATTAATCTACAATACGTCTGCAGCAATAGATATCTCCGCTGTAGTACATACTTGTTTCAATGATACCTGTATCCCAGTTACTTGCATGGATGATATTGCCATTTCCGGAATAAATTGCGATATGTTCAATCTCACCGTAATAAGAATAAACAATCAAATCACCCGGCTGTAATTCATCAACAGAAACTCCACGGCCGCATACAGACTGTGTTGTACATGTTCTCGGAAGAGAATATCCAAAGTTTGCATACACACTCTGAACAAAACCGGAACAATCTGCTCCGTTTGTCAAAGATGTTCCGCCGTAAACATACGGATTGCCAAGGAACTGTCTTGCAAAATCAACGATCTGCTGTCCTAAAGCACTATTGGAAGAAGAATTGTCATAAACCGGTTCTTCTTTCACTGGTTCAGTTGTTGTTAAATAATCACTGTGAATGTATGCTGTTGTTCCATTGTAATCCACACGGCTCCATCCGTTCTCGCAGATTCCTGTTCGTGTAATACTTGTACCTTCAGACAATGTATCCAGTCTTGTTGCATAAAAATCTGCATCTGCACGAACGTTTACCGCATCTGTTGTCCACACTGTTTCCCATACATCCTGAATATATAACGGTGTATAATTTTC